>JBOGSL010000402.1:0-1833 GCA_050695395.1 Chloroflexota bacterium
ATGTATGGCGGCATCCGGCCGCAGCGGCTCTCCTGGCTCGTCAATCTGGAAGGATTCGGGCTGCCGCCCACGGATCCGCGGGATGGGCCCGCACGCTACGCGAAATGGCTCGACGAGCTACGCGAACCGCTGCGCCAGGGCCGATATCGCTCCGTAGCGCAACTCGCCGCACTGCTGCGGGCACGCAATTCCAGGCTCCCGCCCGAGCGGGCCACGCTCATTGCGCAGGCGTGGACCCGGCCGGTGGCCCTGACTCCGCCGGGTTCCGGCGTCGAGCAGCGCGAGGACGAAGTCGAGCTGCTGTTCGATCCGCGTCACCGCCTGGGCAACCCGGTGCTCTACCGCCGTCAGGAGGCGGAGGCCTGCTGGGCGCGTATCGCAGCCCCCGTTCTTCTGATGCGCGGTGGTGTCGAGGACGGGCGCTCGGGCGCGATGAGGCAGATATCCGGCGAGGTGAACAAGCACGTCCGGAACATGCATGGAGTGACCGTAGCGAGTGCGGGACACATGCTGCACCACGAGAAGCCGGAAGAGGTCGCGCGGCACATCGCCGAATTCGAGCGTAAAGTGCGGTGAAGAGAGCGAGTCCGGAGGAGCTCATATGGCCAAGGCTTACTGGTGCAGTGTCTATCGCAAGGTCAACGACCCGGCGCGGCTGGCGGCGTACGCGCGCCTGGCAACACCCGCGATCGTCTCTGGCGAAGGACGCTTTCTGACTCGAGGGACCGCCGTGTTCGCCCATGGCGCCGGCCTCAAGGAGCGCACGGTCCTCATCGAATTCGACTCCCTGGAAAAAGCCATGGGCGCCTTCAACGGCAAGGCTTATCAGGCTGCGCTCGAGGCGCTGGGCGACGCCGTGGAGCGCGATTTTCGAATCGTCGAAGGCATCGAGTAGGCCGGTCGCGCAGCGTCGCGGATCAGGGCTTTCTACGCAGCTTGCCCAGGAAGTCACGCTTGCCAATGGGCACGCCTTTCCAGCGGAGGATGTCGTAGACCGTCGTCGCGTGGAAGTAGAAGTTCGGCTGGGAGAAGGAGAGCAGAAACTCCTCTGCCGTGAAATCGATGCGGCGATCCCCGAACTCGAAACGCATGTCGCGCCCGACGAAGGACTCGACCTCCGCCGGCTCGATCGCCTCGAGCGCGGAGAGCGTCGCGCTGATTCTGGCTTCCAGGGCCGCGAACGTTTCGGGCGGGGGCGCCTTGTCGGGAGAGAACACGCCCCGGCGCACGCCTTCGATCGCGCCGAGAGAGTGCACTGCCGTCGACTTCACCTGGTACGCAAAGGGCAGCATGTCCGGGGCGAGGCGCGCCTGGATGAGCTCCGAAGGCTCGAGTCCTTTGTCGGCACAGAACAGCTGGGCGGTGCGCAGCAGTCCGGAGACGGCTCCCAGGACCTGCCGATAGGAAGGGATCGTGGCGGCGTACAGGGATAGAGTCATGGCTTGCCTCGTATGGAAAGATGCATCACGCAATGGCGCGGTAGTCCATTCCTTTCGTCTCGTCGGTTCCGTCGGCCACGCCGAGGGTGCGGAAAATCACGGTCAGAACGAAGGCTACCGCGATATTCACGATCACGGTCAGGAGCGCGATGTAGGTGGGCACGACCGTGCCGAAGAGGTGCAGCGGGTAGACAGCTCCCTTGAACCCAAGGCCGATCTCCAGCCAGCTGCCCATCGTCATGCCGGCGAGCCAGCCCAGGGCGAGCGCCCACCGGTGGAACCAACGCGTGTAGAGTCCGAACACCAGCGCGGGCACCGTCTGGATGATCCAGATACCGCCGAGGAGCTGCAGGTTGATGGCGTAGGTGGTGGGCAGGCTGAGCACGAACACCAG
>JBOGSL010000403.1:0-3915 GCA_050695395.1 Chloroflexota bacterium
GAGCAGGGGCTGAGCAAGGCTGAGATCGCGCGCGCGCTGGGAGTGAGCCGGCGCACGCTGTATTACTGGATCGACTCCGGGCAGCTCGACCGCGGGCTTGACGAAGGTGCGGTGCACTACGCGCCGCGGCCTCCTGTGCCACGCAAGATCGATCGATACCGAGAGATCATCCAGGCGCGACTGACCGAGTATCCGAGACTCAGTGCAACGCGGCTGCTGCAGGAGATCCGAGCGTCCGGTTACCTCGGCGGCTACACCCAGGTGAGGGAGTACGTTCGCGAGGTGCGGCCCATCCCCCCCCGGATCCTGTGGTGCGCTTTGAGACGCCGCCGGGTCGTCAGGCCCAGGTCGACTTTGCCGAGTTTCGCCTGCCCTGGGGCAAGTGGTGCTCGGATACTCGAGGCTGATGTGGTTGCGGTTCTACCCGCGTCAGACCATGGCGGTGTTGATGCGCGGGCTGGAGGAGGCCTTTGCGACCTTCGGCGGCGTGCCGGCAGAGCTCCTCTTCGATCAGCTGAAGGCAGTCATCATCGAGGATCAGCGCGAGATCGGTGGGAAGCTCCTCGAGAACAGCGAGTTCATGCGTTTTGCAGCGCACTGGGGCTTCCGCATCCGGGCCTGCCGTCCATATCGGGCCAAGACCAAGGGGAAGGTCGAGCGCCCCGTTCGATATGTGCGCGAGAGCTTCTTCTACGGCCGAGAGTTCATCAATGATGCGGATCTGAACGAGCGGGCGCTCGCCTGGCTCGGCCAAACCGCCAACATACGGGTACATGGCACGACGGGAGAAGTGCCGCAGGCGCGCTTTGATCGCGATGAGCGAGCGCTACTCAAGGCACTGGCGCCCCATCCGTACCGGTCGGTGGTCACGCTGCAGCCGCCTGCCCCGTCGCGATCACCTCTGCCGACGCTGCCGAGCGTGGAGCGCCGCCCATTGGCGCTCTATGGTCGTATTGCTACGGAGCGAGTATGAACATCGCGATGCGCTCTCAGCGTGATGCAATCCGCGGGATGCTGGCGGATTTGAAGATGCCCGGATCCCTGGAAGCGGTCGATGGCATCTTGAGCGATATCGATGGCGGACATCTGGGCGCTCCGGAAGCGATCAACCGGCTGCTCTCGGCCCAGATCACCTTGCGCAACAACCGCCGGCTGCAGGCGGCCATGCGCTCCTCGAGACTGCCGGCGGTGAAAACACTGGAGTCATTCGATTTTTCCTCCCAGCCCTCGATCAAGCGCGAGCGGATCGAGAGCCTGCACGATCTCGGGTTCATCGATCGCAAAGAGAACGTCGTCCTGCTGGGGCCGCCAGGGGTGGGGAAAAGTCACCTCGCGATCAGTCTTGCGATCGCCGCTGCCCAGAGAGGCAGGCGGGTGTACTACGGGACCCTCATCGATCTGATTACCTCCCTGGAAGAAGCCCAAGCCGCCGGACAACTCACCCGCCGACTTGCGACTGTGCGGATGGTACGGAATCGGGTGAACCCGCGAGCCTTGCGCTTGGCGGCGTGGAAAAGCCCGTTGATTGCCTCAGGGAAGCCGCTGGTCTGCCGGGATGTGACTCACGCGCGGATGCGCTCGAGATGATTGCGGATCAGATGAGGGACCTCCCTCATCGGCTCGACATGCGGGCGCTGCATATTGCTGCACCAGCGGTTCACCACCTCAGGCCGCATCGCCCACTCAGAATTCAAGACACGCCCTTATTGTTTCTCTATGTACCTATACCGTGGTACGTTGTAATCGTAAAGCCTCCATGGCCGATCGTTACCCATGTATTCGAGCCCTGTCTCGTACGAACAGTCGGTAACGTAAGTTGCCCATAGCCGAGTGCCGGTTCGCACGAGAGAAATGGAATAACCCGCTGTACCATCGCTATGACTCGTGGGGCCGAGGTGTCCGACACCAGCAGGACGCCACCAGTAAGTGTGCTTGCTATATTCGTCTGATGTTAGTCCGTTATTTAGGCATTCGCCAATGAATGTATTATTACTTTTCTCAGGGAAAAAGTACTCCTCGAAGCTCGGATGGATTTCGTAGCCCTCGATACCGGGTGTGTGCGGTTTTTGACCGGGCGGCGCCGGAATACTGGCACTGAACTCCAGCCAGGTCTGTCCCGTTTCGGGATCCTCTCGCATCAATGTGTGAATGGCGCCCGCGATATTGCCGCCTGCGCGATACGTCGGAAAAGGAGTACCTGTGTACCAAGGATGCCGGAATAGGTTCCAGTCCAAAGTCACTGCGTGAGTCCGTGCGCCCCTCTTGTCGTGGGTCGAAGCGACGAAGTCCGGGCTGCCCATGAACCATTGCAGCAACACCGCACCTTGGCGCGACCATGTTGTGTGTACCACGCCTGCCGGCATGTAGTCATAGGAGTACTTCGTGAGCATTTTTACGTGCTTGCCTGGGTCATCACTGATTTCGAGATCACCCTCCAAAACGAAAATCTCCATGTCAGTATCATGGTAACCCGCAGGGTGACTCCAGCCGGCAGGAACATAGGTAATCTGCGATACTGCACCCATAGTGGGTGATTGGCTGAGCAGCCTTCTCTGTAGACCCGTCGGCATGCCAAGGGGATCGAATGGCTTCCAAGCGACTGACGTGACGTTGTAGATATGGACAAACCCGGGGCGGCCTTGCACGGCGTAGCCAGATTTTGGTACGGAAAACGGCGGCCTCTGCGGCACAAGCGGTGACCCGTAGGGCGGTCCCTTTCTGTTGTGTACCAAAATCTGAGCATCCGTCGGGTTATTGTGGCTGCTCGTTTGCATCTCCTGCGAGTACCCAGCCTGCGAGGACACCAGTAAGGTTGCCGACACGGTGACGGACAGGAATGTCCAGCGTCGCGATTTCATTGGCTGCCTCCGCCCGCTGTTGACTCAGATGGCTCATTACAGGAGGTATTGTAAGTTACCCAACGATGTCCGGGTCCCGAGCGGAACAGCCAGATCGCATAAGAGTCGGAGTACAAGCTGGGACCACCATGACGAATACCTGCCGGTCTAAAGAAATATCCATCTGGGTCGTATTGACCCGCTACCTGCCCTTGCGGAAGGCACTCAGCCATCGTCATCCGACCCGCGATCAGAAAGCCTTCCTTCCAAGTCGTGCTGGATGACCACAGAGGGAGTTTCCCATTGCCCCTCATCATTGGATAGCCCCCTGGCTCCGTCACCACCCAGACCATTTGTCCAGTACGTTTGTCCAAACGCAGCAACTTTACTTGTACCGGTGCGTGGCTCGAAACGGGCTCACTGCGAAACTGCGGAAGGCTGTCTAAGCCCGTAGTCGAAATGTCGTTATAACGCAAGCCATCGATCACCTCATCTTTCTTGGCGCCAAGACGGGATGTGGTGCTCTGCACGTAATTCGGTGGGCCACCCCAGAACTCCAGAACAGTCGCCCCTTTTACCGTGCTGTAGCTATGCGCATAGCCCGCGGGATAATATGCATACGAGTATCGTCCAATCGGCCTGTGCTCGACGCTGATGCTTCCCGTTACCACAAACATTCCCAAGTTCGACGAGTGATATCCAAGAGGTTGCTTCCACCCTGGCGGGAGCTTGACCAGAAGCGTTCTCGCCCCCGTTTTGTCGTCGAAGCTTAGCTGTCTGAATTCCACCGTCTGCAAACCCTGCAAGCTGAGTGGACGCCAGTACAACCGACCCGGCTGGACAAATCCCACGAACACGCTGGAGCGATCGCGGGACTCCGGAGTCCTCACATCATTTGGTACAACACTATGAGCAGGCGTTATACCTGAGAGCAACAATGCCGTGCATGCAAGAACTCCTTTGCTCAGTTGAGTCTGGAATATCATTAACTGCTCCCGTTTAAGAACCCCCGTGTCGGGCTCCAGAGGGCGTGCGTACTACGCGTTCATGACGTCCTGGGTGGTAAAGCCACTCGCGG
>JBOGSL010000404.1:0-4437 GCA_050695395.1 Chloroflexota bacterium
CGCGCCAATCCGACGGTGCGGACGCCGGGCAGCCGGCGCAGGAGCTAGCCGGCCTACGGAAGGCGCTACGCGCCTTCCCGCACGGATAGGCGCGAACCGTATCGTAGGGGTCCGCTCCCGCCTCGGCTGCCAGCTCCATGCCCTACCATGGGGTTATTCTCAGCGTTCGGCCGGACTGGAACAGATGACTGTAGACGCACCCGCGGTCGCGCCGCAGCCCAACCGCAGCCACCTTCGAGCTCTCGCCCCCATGGTGGTGCTCGATATCCTCGGTCCGGCCATCGCTTACTATCTGCTCCGGCATGCCGGGCAGACCGTGTTCCTGTCACTGATGCTGGGCGCGACACTCCCCGCACTTGGGGTGGCTCTCGACGCTGCGCGCCATCGACGTCTCGACGCGATCGGACTTCTGGTTCTCACCGGTAGCGTGGTGCTCGGCCTCGTAAGCCAGAGAGCTCAACTCGTGCTCCTTGCGGCCGCGGTTCCCACCGCGGTGTTCGGGACGGCATGCATTGTCTCCCTCTGGTCGAGACGTCCGCTGATGTACCGTTTTGCACTTGAGATGATGGGAGCCGGCACCCCCAAGGGCATTGATTTCGCAGACCGCTGGCAGTACCCTGGCTTCCGGCACGCTTTCCGAGTCACAACGATTGTCTGGGGAGCCGCGTTCCTGATGGAATCGGCGGCGCAGGCCACCGTTACCGAGGCGGGACCGGTCGGCGTTGCCGCCGTCACGTCCAACGTGCTTCCACTGGGTGTCGCCGCCGTCGTGATCGCCTGGAATGTCGCCTATGCCAAACATGCGATCCGGGAAGGTGAGCGCGCGGCACGAGAAGCATGGGCGACGTCCGAACCAACGAGCGCGCCGTCAACTCAGGACACCACGTAGCTGAGGACGCGTGCCCGGCGCTTCGCGATCGTCCGCGCTACGTGACCGCGCGGTCGCCCTACCGCATCGCCGGGGCCTGCTCGCTGACTGCGGCTCGCTCGCCGGTGCGCATCAGTCCGGCGGCGAGGTAGCCCAGGGCCATGCCGACCAATATCACGATCACTGCTTCGATCAGACCGGGTTTCGTGGTCATCAGGAAGATGATACCGAGGAGTCCTCCAGCCAGCACCATCACTCCTCCCCAGAGGCCCGGGTCCAGCGTCTTGAGCCGCATCTCGGCCGGAACCGGCCCATCGGGGCAGACTTCGCTCATGGCGTGAATGGCGCTGAAGCGGCGTCCCTGCAAAATCGGCGCAATCGCCGCGCCCAGCAGCAGCGAGACAAGGGCCACCAGCACCCAGCCGTCGGTGAACGACCAGGAGCGGAGCACCATGTAGATGCCGCTGCCCAGGATGAGCACCAGCGCAACCGGAAAGACGCGCTCGAGCGTAACTGCCATGCCGGAAGCCTGCCGAACCTGGGCGACGTTTATGGCCCGGTACAGGAGGTAGAGTGCGGCAAACTCGACGGCATCCGCCCCAAACAGCGCGACGATGCCGGTGATGTGAAAGAAGAGCGCGATGTTGTAACCATTCATGAGCCGATACTCCTCGTCTGGCTTTACACCAACATGCGGCTAGCGTACCAGCGAGTCGGTCCCTCCGTCATGGGAGCGCTGCCCCAATCGCGGTCCCAGAATCGTGACTAATAGCGATAGCGGTGCCAGGCCAGCTCGTACTCCTCGTCGTGCGAGCTGAACGCTTCCAATTCGGAACGCCGCACAGCGAGGAAGGATCTTCGCAACAGGTCGGGGAAGGTTCCGAGCAGCAGATCGTCGTGCTCCAGCCGGTCGAGGGCGCTCGCGAGGGAGCTGGGAAGCGGCGAGATTCCGAGTTCGGCGCGCTGGGCCTCGCCCAAGCCCGCGGGATCGTGCTCGCAGGGTTCGCGGGGGTCGAGACGGCGTTCGATCCCGTCGAGCATGGCAGCGATGGTGGCGCCGAGGGCCACATAGGGGTTGGCGCTGCCGTCGATCGGCTTGAGCTCAAGATTGAACGTCTGGTTCTCGCGTCCCCAGAAGGGCGAGGCCACGCGCACCGCTGCCTCACGATTGTCGAAGCCCCAGGCGGAGTACGCGGAAGCCCAGGCGCCAGGCTGGAGCCTGCGGTAGGAGTTGTAGCTGGGGCAGGTGATGGCCAGCAGGCCGGGGAGATGGGCGAGCATGCCGCCCACCGCATGCCGGCCCAAGTCGCTGAGGCCGCGCTCTCGGGCGGCGTCGTAGAGCAGATTACGGGGTTGCGAGCGTGCTGAGCGGTTGCGCGAGGACTGTTTCGGCGGCGACGAATCGGCGTCCCAGAGACTGAGGTGAAGGTGGGCACCGCTGCCAATCTCACTAGGGAACGGCTTGGGAGCGAAGCTTGCATGCAAGGCGTGCTGAAGCGCGGCGCCGCGGACGGTGTCCTTGAGCTTGACCTGACGGTCCGCCGCGTCCAGCGCCGGGGTGGAGCGGATCGAGATTTCTTCCTGGCCTGGCCCGTACTCATTGATGGCCTGTTCGGCGCTGATGCCCTGAGCATCGAGCGCCTTGAGGATGTCGCTCATCACGCCCCAGGAGGCATCCAGCCCGATCGAGCTGTAGACGGGGGAGCGGTCGAACGGTCGCCCCTCCTGATCCAGCAAGTAGAACTCGTTCTCGAAGCTGGCTTCGACGCGGATGCCCTGATTGGCGGCGCGGTTGATCATCCGCTGCAGGTAGAGACGGGGGCAGGCGCCCCAGTCCTGACGATCGTGGTCGAGCTGGTTGCAGAGCAGGCTAGCGCAGCCCGGGGCCCAGGGGAGGATGGTCCAGGTATCGGGGTCGGGGACAAGCCGGATCTCGCCGACCGGCTCCATACCCTCGACCGGCACGACCTGCTCGAGCAGATTCATCGCCATCTGAGCTCGGGTAAGGCCGACGCCCTCGACCAGCTTGCGGGCCAGCGTCTTCGCGGTCACCGCCTTGCCCCTGGTGACGCCGGCGTTGTCGACATAGAGGAAGCGAACCAGGCGGATGTCGTCGCGGCGGGCCAGATCGAGCAGATCGTCCATACCGGTATAGTACCGGGAAACGGGGATAGAATGGAGGCGCGAGGGGGACCGCAACCTGTACGCTCGCATCTCGATCGCCGATATCAAGCCCGACGCGCTGGACCGTATAGCCGAGCGCTGGCGGGGTGTCTTCAGCGCCTACCACAACGAGTCGGGCTTCGAACGGGCCACGCTGTTGCTCGAGCGGGGCGCGCGGCGCGGCATGATGCTCACCTTGTGGAAGAACGAGCAGGAGGCCCAGGCGCACGCCGAACAGGGGCTGATCGTGAATTCGCTTTCACAGATGAGTGAGATGCTGGCGGAGCTGCCGAGCGTGAGCGGCTGGAATGTGGCCGTTGACGCGTACCAGGGCGGCGGTTCGTACGCACGGGTAACCAGGGCAGCGGTCAGGGGGCTCGAGCTGCTCGAGGCGGGAGATATCTGGCGGAAAGCTTTGCCGGCCTACGAGACGGTCTCGGGCTTTCGGGGCGGCTATCTCCTCCTGGCGACGCATTCGGGCGAAGGGATGGTGATCACCTTTTGGGATCACGAGAAGGACGCCCAGGCACAGTCGCGCAGCGGGATGCGAACCTCGATCCTGTCTCGCTTCGACGAGGTGATGGCCGGGCCACCGGAGGTGGAGGGTTTTGAGTTAGCAGCTCACGTGTGAGTCACTATCTCTACGGAGATGTTTCGTATAGGGCCGAACGGCGAAGTTTTCCCAAGCCCCTCGCGAAAGCGGGGGGTACGGGGGGTGCAACCCCCCGAATGACCTCTTCTCTCCCCCTTCTCTCATCTAGCCAACCGACAGGAGGCTGACCCCAACCACGGTGGCCAGGATTCCCAATCCCTTGATCACAGTCAGTCGATCGTGGAGGAAGAACAGCGAGAGCGCGACGGTAACCAGAATATAGGCATTGGCAACGGTAACGGCAACAGATACGGGCAACTTCTGGAGTCCCACGAAGTAGAAGACCGAGCCGGCCCCAATGAGAATCCCGATCCCGACACCGGCGAGGCTGGGCTCGAGTCCGGGAAATTTGGGATCGCGCAGAGAGATGGCAATGATTCCGACCAGCAGGACACCGATACCGGTGGCGAGATTGAGCTGCAGGGCGTTCAGGCTCTTGAGGGCAGGTTTCTCCAGGAAGCTGGCGATGCCCAGCAGGAACGCGTATGCGCCCACGAAGGCCAGGGGAAGCAGGGTGGCTTTCACGAGTTTCGAGGCGCACAAGGATCCATGAGCATCTCCCTCCCTTGATGACACGAGGAGGGCGCATAAAGCATGCCGGAGAGGGCGAACCGAGTACCTTGACGCGCCCGCGCCGGCCGACGGGTACCGATCACGGCCGAACGTGCCTGCCCGCATTGGCCCCCGGGCGCGCAGCGCCGGCCGTAGGCCGGCTAGCTCCTGCGCCGGCTGCCCGATGGCAGCGGCGCCCGCC
>JBOGSL010000405.1:0-1843 GCA_050695395.1 Chloroflexota bacterium
CCTATCAGGCACACGGTGAGCCGCTGGGTCCGGAGGGTGTCAAGGCTACCAAAGAACACTTTGGCTGGCCGACCGAGCCGGACTTCTACGTCCCGAAGGACGCGCTCGAGCAGTTCCGGCGGGCAATCCCGCGAGGCGAGGAGCTCGAAGCGGACTGGGACGGCCGTTTCGAGCGCTACCGCCGGCAGTTCCCGGACCTGGCCCAGGAATGGGAGGATGCCCGCGGCCGCCGGCTTCGGCCCGGCTGGGACGACGATCTTCCGGCCTATACCCCGAATCACGCCCCCATTGCCACCCGCGACGCGGGCGGTGCGGCGATGAACGCGATCGCCCAGCATGTCCCGACGCTTTTCGGCGGTGACGCCGACCTTGCTCCCTCCACCAAGAGCTATCTGAAGGGCATGGGCGACTTTGAGCCCGGCAGCTACGGCGGCCGTAACATCCATTTCGGCGTCCGCGAGCACGCCATGGGCAGCATCGTCAACGGAATGAGCGTCAACGGTATGCTCTGGCCCTACGGCGCGACGTTCTTCGCGTTCTCGGATTACCAGCGACCTTCGGTGCGCCTGGCCTCCATCATGAAGGCTCCCAGCATCTTCATTTACACCCACGACAGCGTCTTGCTGGGCGAAGATGGCCCGACGCATCAGCCCGTGGAGCAGCTGATGTCGCTTCGTGCCATGCCTGGTCTGGTGGTGATCCGCCCGGCCGACGCGACAGAATCCGTCGCGGCTTGGCGATGGGTGATGCAACATGGTCAGGAACCCGTGGCGCTAGTGCTTACCCGTCAGAAGGTTCCGGTACTGGACCATGCAGAGGCTGCCGGAGCTTTGGATCGCGGAGCTTACGTTCTGCACGAGGCGCCGGGGAACCTCGACATCATCCTCATGGCGACGGGTTCCGAGGTGGCGCTATGCGTCGACGCCCGGCAGGAATTGGCCAAACGGGGCATCGGGGCTCGAGTGGTGAGCTTTCCTAGCTGGGAGATATTCGAGCGCCAGGACAACGACTATCAAGAGAGTGTTTTTCCTCCCGGCGTCCAGACGCGGCTGTCCGTTGAGGCCGGCGCGACCTTCGGCTGGTGCCGCTGGATAGGAGACCAGGGCGGATCTATCGGCATCAATCACTTCGGGGCCTCCGCTCCTCTTGCTCAGATCTCTCGCCACTTTGGCTTGAACGACGAGAATGTGGTGGAGCGAGCATCGCAGCTCGTTCGCAGAAACGAGAGCAAGCATGACTGAGAATCCCCTGGCCGAGCTCGCAGCTTGCGGGCAGAGTGTCTGGTCTGATTACATTCGCCGCAGCTTCATCCGCAATGGCGATCTGCAACGGCTGGTGAACGACGGCATCACCGGCGTCACCTCCAATCCCACAATCTTCGAGAAGGCTATCGCCGGCAGCACCGATTACGATGCCGGCATCAAGCACCTGGTCGAGCACGGCGCCACCCCGAGCGAAGTCTATCGGAGCCTTGTCTCAGAAGACATTCGTTCCGCCGCCACCATTCTCCGCCCCGTTTACGACAGGACGAGGGCCTTCGACGGCTACATCAGCGTCGAGGTCTCGCCGGACGCGGCGCATGACACCCAGAAAACTCTCGATCAGGCTCGCGTGTGGTGGGAAACCGTTACGAAGCCGAACGTCATGATCAAGGTGCCTGCCACGCCGGAGGGCATTCCGGCGATTGAGCAACTGATATCGGAAGGCATCAACGTTAACATCACGCTGATCTTCGCCGTGGCGGTGTATCAGGAAGTGATGGAAGCCTATCTGCGAGGGTTGGAGCGGCGGGTGCAGCAGGGACAGGCGATCGATCGTATCGCCTCGGTGGCGTCCTTCTTCG
>JBOGSL010000406.1:0-10708 GCA_050695395.1 Chloroflexota bacterium
GAACTGGCGTGGCGGCGCGAGCGAGCCGCCGCATTCCGGGCAAATTTCGAGGTTCTCGATATCGTCGGCGCGGAAACGACGCTTGCACTCGGCGCACTCCACCAGAGGGTCGTTGAAATTTTCGAGATGGCCGGAGGCCGCAAAGACCGCCGGAGGAGTGATGATGGTCGTGTCGATGCCGACGACATCCGGGCGCAACAAGACCATCCAGTGCCACCAGGCCCTCTTGATATTGTTCTTGAGCTCGACGCCGAGCGGGCCATAATCCCAGAACCCGCTGACACCGCCGTAGATGTCACTGCTACCGAAGACAAAGCCGCGGCGCTTTGCCAAAGCGGCAACCTTGTCCATGGTGACGGATCGTTCGTCGATTGCCATAACGCCATGATACGGCAGGACCGCAATCTAGAATATTGCTCGGGGAGAGCCGCCTTGCCCATCGATCGACGAGAAGTTGAACACATCGCAGAGCTGGCGTACGTTGGACTGCAGCCGGAGGAGCTGGATCAGCTAACGGCGGACCTTTGCGCCATCATCGAGCACGTCGATCTGCTCCGCAAATTGGATGTGAGCGATGTGCCGGCGATATCATCGCCGGCGCCCGTCGAAAACGTGTTACGGGCGGATGAGGTCACGCCGTCGTGGACTGTCGAGGCGGTCCTGGCCAACGCGCCGCATCGGGTCGACGACAGCTTCGAAGTTCCCGGGGTGCTTGAGTGACGGCGGACCTCGCCTATGCGACTATCCAGGAAATCCGAGGCCCACTCGATCGTCGAGAGATCAGCTCCGTCGAGCTGACTCGCGACCAGCTTGCGCGTATAGAAACGTTGCAGCCGGCGGTACGCGCGTATTTGGCCTCGGATTCCCAGTATGCCCTGCTCCAGGCAGAGGCGGCAGACAAGCGACTAGCTTTGGGGGAGCGCGCCCCGCTCCTGGGCATGCCGATGGCGCTGAAGGATATTCTGTCTACCGAGGGACTCACGACGACGTGCGGGTCGCGCATTTTAGAGAATTACATCCCGCAATACTCGGCTTCCGCCGTCGAACGGCTCCACGGCGCGGGCGCGGTGCTTCTCGGCAAGACAAATCTCGACGAGTTCGCTATGGGCAGCTCCACGGAGAACAGCGCCTTCTTCCCGACGCGAAATCCCTGGGACCTGACTCGTGTGCCGGGCGGCTCGAGCGGAGGATCGGCGGCCGCCGTAGCGTCCGGCCAGGCTTACTTTGCTCTGGGAACTGACACCGGCGGCTCGATCCGCCAGCCCGCGGCGTTCAACGGAGTCGTCGGGCTAAAGCCCACCTACGGCCGTGTCTCGCGCTACGGTCTGGTCGCCTTTGCTTCCTCTCTCGACCAGATCGGACCCTTCGCCCGGTGCGTCTGGGATGTCGCGGCGGTCCTGGAGGTGATAGCGGGCCATGATCCGCTGGATTCGACCTCGTTTCGCGCACCGGTGCCCCAGTTCGCGAACGAGTTGACAGGAGAGTTGAGAGGAATGCGAATCGGCGTTCCCCGAGAGTATTTCGGCGATGGAATCGATCCCGGCGTTCGGCGGACCATCGAGGAGGCTCTCGAATCTCTCGCAAATCTTGGCGGGGAGCTTATCGACGTGTCCCTTCCCCACACGGAGTATGCGCTCTCCACCTACTACGTGATCTCTCCGGCTGAGGCGATGGCCAATCTCGCCCGATACGACGGCGTCCGTTATGGCATTTCGGCGCCGGCCGGCGATGTTTGGGACCTCTTCAAGGACACGCGCGACGCCGGCTTCGGCCGCGAGGTGAAGCGTCGCATTCTGCTCGGCGCGTATGTGCTCTCGTCCGGTTACTACGACGCCTACTATCTTCGGGCTCAGAGGGTGCGAACTCTGGTAAGACAGGACTTCGAGCGGGCTTTCGAGCAGGTCGACGTTCTGGCTTCTCCGACCACGCCCACCGTTGCCTTCGGTCTCGGTGAGAAGGTGAATGACCCCCTCCAGATGTATCTGTCGGATGTGTACACGGTGCCGGCCAACGTGGCCGGCATTCCGGGAATCTCCGTGTCGGCCGGCCAGGTCGACGGGTTGCCTGTAGGGTTGCAGATCCTGGGCAAACCGTTGGACGAGATGTCGATTCTCCAGGTTGCCTACGCCTTTGAACAAGCAACCAATTTCCACCGAGTGCATCCGAGTCTCGAGGTACAGGCTATAACCCGATGACCGATCCCAACACGTTCGAGCCGGTCATCGGCCTTGAAATTCACGCCCAGCTGGCCACTCGGAGCAAGATGTTTTGCGGCTGCAGCGCAAACTACAGCGGCGCCCCGCCCAACACTTCAGTCTGCGCCGTCTGCGCCGGCATGCCGGGAGCGCTTCCGGTTGTCAACTCCATGGCGGTTGACATGGGACTGCGGACCGCCCTCGCCCTTCAGTGCACCGTGCCCGAAATAAGCCAATTCGACCGCAAGAACTACTCGTATCCCGATCTGCCGAAGGGCTATCAAATATCGCAGTACGCCAAGCCGATTGGCGAGCACGGCGTTCTGCTATATGAAGCGGGAGGCGAACAGAGCCAGACAGGAATTATTCGGGTACATCTGGAGGAAGATACCGGCAAGTCGACCCACACCGCGATCGCCGGTCGCGAGGTGACGCTGGTTGACTACAACCGATCCGGCGTGCCCCTCATGGAAATTGTGAGCGAGCCGGATATGCGGTCACCTGCTCAGGCCAGGGCGTACTTCGCGGCTCTGCGCCAAACCCTCATGTACCTCGGCGTCAATGATGGGAACTTGCAGGAGGGAAGCCTTCGCGCCGACGTCAACATCTCCCTCCGGACCGCGGGTGGGCTTGCCGGGACAAAAGTCGAGATCAAGAATCTCAACAGCTTCCGAGCTGTGCAACGCTCCCTCGCCTACGAGATCGATCGACAACAAGGCGTATTGTCGGCAGGTGGCGAGCTCGTGCAAGAGACTCGTGGCTGGTCGGAGATGGAAGGAGTTACCTTCAGCCAACGCTCCAAGGAATACGCCCATGACTATCGCTACTTTCCCGAGCCGGACCTCCCGCCTTTGAGAATCCGGGCGGAACGGCTCGTCGAGCTGGAGAGCACACTCCCGGAGCTTCCGGCGCTGCGCAAGGCGAGGTTCGTGTCTGAGTTTGGGCTGCCGGAAGGCCCGGCCGGTGTGCTGACCGAGGAACGCGCACTGGCGGACTACTTCGAAGCCGCGGCGGCGCGCAAAGAGATTGAGACGACAGCCCTGGCAAATTGGATCACCGGCGATCTCTTGCGCCTCGCGCATGAGACCGGACGCGGGCCGGAGAGCTGGCGAGTGCCCCCCGACCAGATCGCGACGCTGGTAACCATGGTTTCTCGCAAGACCGTAAGCGGGGCAGGGGCCAAGCGAGCGCTCGAGGAGATGTTCGAGAGCGGCGAACGAGCGGAGGCTGTCATCGAGCGGCTCAACCTGGCGCAGATTGGAGACCGCGCCGAGACTCAGGGCCTGGTGACAGATGTAATCCAGACCAATCCGAAGCTCGTGGAGACCTATCGTAACGGGAAGCTCACGGCTATTGAAGCACTCGTCGGGAAAGTCATGGCGGCCAGCCATGGCAAGGCTAATCCGGCGATGGCCCGCGAGCTTCTGCAGGAAGCTCTGAAGTAGTCGATCCGGCCGGGGGGGACCTAGTCGTCCTGGGGCGGCGACTCTGAGCGGCGGGCAAGCATCTGACTGAGCCGGGTTACATCGTCGTGCAGCTGTCGAAGCTCTCGCTGATGACTGCTTTCTGACACTGTCGTCCTCGGGTTGGTAACGCCGAGAAGGTAGGCGGCGATAATCGCGGTGAGATAGCCCGCTATTCCCAGGGCGTAAATCCGCAGCAAGATTGCGATGACGCGGCCCTCCACGGATTGCGGCTCGAGTCCGATACTCATCGTGGTAACTACGGTTGCTGCCCAGTAGAGCGCTTCACCAAAAGTATGGATATCGGCGCCCGGCTGACCTTGCTCAAAATAGTAGGTCGCGGCCGCGGCCGTGAGCACGACTATCCCTGTGAGGGCCAGGACATATCCGAGCCCGCCACGTTTGATGACCGTTCCGATGGCGCGGGTGCCTCGGTTGAGTCCAGTGAGTATCTCCAGAAGACTGGCGCCTCGCACCAGACCGACGAAGCGAAAGATACTGGCGACGCGAAGGAAAGGCAGGACGACGGCAATGGCAGCCAACCAATGACGCTTGATGTAGCGAAGCGTGTGCGGGGCGAGCGCGAGCTCGACAAGAAAATCCAGCACGAAGACCACGTAGATAGCCGTCTCGGCTGCGACGAGGCGTCCCGCAACACGTGGCGTGAGTGGCACTACCAGAGCAACGATCAGCAGCGCTAGATACACCAGGGCAAGGATAGCCAGTGGCCCCTGCATCCAGTGATTGATCCTGCGCTGGAGCTCCACCCGATTACGCAAGAAGCTGAAATACTCGCTTCGGTTCATGGGGAACCAGGCGCAAGGAACATACCGGAGAAAACACCGAGAGATATGCGGTCGCCTCTGGTTCGAATTAGGTCGGAAGGCCGTCTCGGAGAAACGGTTCTATGCGCTGTAGCGCCGATCGTTCGGCGTCCGGGCCGGCCTGGAGCCAGATGACCCGCGGGTCGGCTCGAAACCAGGTCATCTGTCGGCGAATGTACTGACGGGTTGATTGCTTGTACTGATCGATGGCCTCGGCGAGCGTGTCCCTGCCCTCCAGGTAACCGACCATGTGCCGGTAACCGAAACCCTGCATCGCGGGTAGGTCGGGACCGTATCCCATTTCCAGAAGAACCCTCGTCTCCTCGACGAGTCCCTGCCGCACCTGTGTTTCCACCCTTCGATCGGCGATCTGCCGTAGCTCAGCGGGCTCCCGGGAGATGCCGAGGTAGAGGGCGGATAGAGGATTCAGGGGGGCGGGTGGAACCGGTTCGCCGCTCGCGTCGATGATCTCGAGCGCCCGGATCAATCGGGGTAGGTTTCGGGGATGAATGCGAGCCGCGCTCTCGGGATCGATGCTTGCCAGGCGGTCGTGCAGGGTTTCAGACCCTAGACGGCCCGCTTCGTCCCGAAGTTCGGATCGTAGCGTTTCGTTCGGCGACACTCGGGGCAGGCGAGGTCGATCCAACAGTCCACGCAGGTAGAAGCCCGTGCCGCCGACAACCAAAGCTACGCGGCCCAGGGCACCCAGCCGGAGCAGTACCCGAGTTCCCTCTTGTCCGTATCGCTCCTGCGAATACGTGTCGTCCGGTTCGACCAGATCGATCAGATAATGACGAACCGCGGCTTGCTCGGCTAACGTTGCCTTCGCGGTGCCGATGTCCATGTATCGGTAGATCTGGCGAGAATCGGCACTCACGATCTCCGCCCCGATCTCGGGCGCCAATTGGAGAGCGAGGCCACTCTTTCCCACCGCAGTCGGGCCCACGACAGCTACGATCCGGGGGTATCGCTCCATTGCCACCCTTATATTCCCATGCTAAACTCTGATGACCGTCGCCGCCTGGAATACGGCCATGCTGGCCGAGGGCGGCGACCTGCATGTTATGGAGCTCTACGTATGTCCCTGTTAACCAAAATCGCCGGGGATCCGAACGAAAAAATTCTCAAGCGAATGCAGCCTGAGATCGACGAGATCAATGAGTTTGAGCCGCAGTTCGAGCGGCTCCCTGACGAGGAGCTGCGCGGTAAGACGGCCGAACTACGGCAGCGTTTGAGCGACGGTGAGGACCTCGACGATCTTCTGCCGGTGTCTTTCGCCCTGGTGCGCGAGGCGGCCAAGCGAACGATCGGTCTCCGCCACTTCGACGTTCAGATGCTCGGCGGCATGGTGCTCCACAAGGGCAAAGTCGCCGAGATGAAGACCGGAGAAGGCAAGACGCTCGTCGCTACCACCGCTCTGTATCTCAACGCCCTGAGCGGCGAGGGTTGCCACCTGGTCACGGTCAATGACTATCTCGCTCGCCGCGACTGCGGCTGGATGGGACAAATCTTTCATGCCCTCGGAATGACGGCGTCTGCCATCGCCGGCGACCTTTCGCTCCAGTTCGACCCGGACTTTCTGGATGAATCGGCCGGCGACGAGCGGCTGTCACACCTGCGTCCTATCGACCGCCGCAGCGCATACGCCTGCGATATAACCTACGGCACGAACAGCGAGTTCGGTTTTGACTATCTGCGTGACAACCTTGCGCTCGATCTGGTCGATACCGTGCAGCGCGGCCACCACTTTGCCATCGTCGACGAGGTAGACAACATCCTCATCGACGAGGCCCGGACACCACTGATCATCAGCGGAGAAGCCGAGGAATCCTCGGAGATGTACCGCAAGTTCGCGCAGGTTGCGCCCCGGCTGCAAGAGGAGAGCGACTATACCATCGACGCCAAGGCACGGACGGTTTCGCTGACAGATGACGGCATCGGCAAGCTCGAACGCCTCATGGGCATACCGAACCTCTACGATGAGCAGAACTTCCAATTGGTCAACTACATGGAGCAGGCGGTTCGAGCGCACGCACTGTATCAGCGCGATAAAGATTATGTGGTGCAGGACGGCGAGGTCGTCATTGTCGATGAGTTTACCGGACGAATGATGCCGGGGCGGCGGTGGTCTGACGGCTTACACCAGGCTGTCGAGGCCAAGGAGGGCGTCAACATCCAGCGTGAAAACGTGACGCATGCCACCATCACCCTCCAGAACTATTTCCGCATGTACGACAAGCTGGCGGGTATGACCGGAACGGCGGAGACTGAGGCAGAGGAGTTCCACAAGATCTACGGCCTCGATGTGGTCGTCGTTCCCACGCACCGCCCGATGGTTCGAGCCGATCTCTCCGATTTGATCTACCGTGACGAACGCGCCAAGATCAAAGCCGTCATCGAGGATGTACGCGAGCGCTACGAGAATGGCCAGCCGGTGCTGATCGGCACCACATCCATTGAAAAGAACGAGGAGCTGTCGCGCGCCCTCGATCGCGCCGGCATCACCCACAAGGTGTTGAATGCCAAGCAGCATGAGCGAGAGGCGAGCATTATTGCCCAGGCCGGTCAGCCCGGCGCGGTAACCGTCGCAACTAATATGGCGGGCCGCGGTGTGGACATCGTCCTGGGCGCCGGCGTCGCCGAAGCAGGCGGCCTGGCCGTTATCGGGACCGAGCGTCACGAGTCCCGCCGCATCGACAACCAGTTGCGCGGCCGTTCCGGCCGTCAGGGCGATCCTGGCATGTCGAGGTTCTATCTTTGTCTGGAGGATGAGCTCATGGCTCGCTTCGTCGGGCCGCGAGTAAAGGGACTCCTCGAGAAATTCGGCATGGACGGGGACGAGCCACTCGAACACCGGATGGTCACGCGCACCATCGAACAGGCGCAGACCAAGGTCGAGGGCATGAACTTCGACTATCGCAAGCACCTGGTCGAGTACGATGACGTGCTGGCCAAGCAGCGCTCCATCGTCTACGCCGACCGCGCCCGCATCCTGAACGGGGAAGACGTGCGGGACATCGTCATGCAGCTGATAGAAGATGAGCTGGCCGAGCAGGTCGATACCAACTGCGCCGGTCCCGATCCCGACGAGTGGGATACTTCCAACCTGTACAACGCGGTGAGCGCCATCATGCCGTTGGCGAAAGGCATGACGCCGGACACGATGGCGGACATGACCTCGGACGAGCTTGCCGACAGCCTCATGGAAGTCGCCGGGACAGTCTACGAGGAACGTGAGGCTGCGCTGGGTGAGGATGTTGTGCGTGCCTGGGAGAGACGCGTCCTGCTCGTGAGCATGAGCGGCCTCTGGATCCACCATGTGGATGCCATGGATGAGCTGCGGGAGGCCGCCTTGCTCCAGGCCTTTGGCCAGCAAGATCCCCTGGTAGTGTATAAGCGCCAGTCTTACGACATGTTCCAGGAGTTTCAGGCGATCTTCCGCCGCAATGTGGTCTACCAGATGTTCCACGTGCTCTTCCAGTCGTCGGCCCAAATGATCCTCCAGGAGGAGCAGATCGTGGCGACGGAGGATCCGCCTACACGTCAGCTTGAAGCGACGGCGAAGGTTGCGGCAGGCCACAGCAAACGCTCGAAAGGTCGGGAAAAGGTGCTGGCCGGCGGCGGCAAGATTGGGCGCAACGAGCCTTGCTTCTGCGGAAGCGGCAAGAAGTTCAAGTACTGTCACGGACGTTAGCCATGGAAGAGCTCAGAAACCGGCTATCTGACGACGCGCAGCGTCTCGCCACTCTCAAGGTGCATCTTTGACGTCGACGGAGCGCGCCAGGAAATTGCCGAACTAGAGCGGCTCGGTGCCGACCCTGACTTCTGGGACGAGCCGCGTCGAGCCGCTCGACAGATGCACAGATTGACGACGCTGAAGGCGCGAGTTGATGAGTGGTCGCAACTGGCCGCGGAAGTTGCCAATCTGCAGGATTTGCTGACGCTGGCTGAGACGGAAGAGGATGCGGGACTGCTACCCGAGATCGAACACCACACGGCGGACCTGGCAGGGCCGATCGATCGGCTCGAATTCCAGACAATGCTTGGTGGGCAATATGCAGAGAACGGCGCCATCCTGGCTATCCATGCGGGGGCAGGGGGCACGGAATCGCAAGACTGGGCCGAAATGCTACTGCGCATGTACATTCGCTGGGCGGAAGCGCACGATGTAAACGTCGAGCTCCTAGAACGCGCTGAGGGCGAGGAAGCCGGAATCAAGAGCGCGACGCTCCAGCTCAGCGGCGCCTATGTCTACGGGCGGCTGAGAGGCGAGCGCGGAGTGCATCGACTGGTGCGTCTCTCTCCGTTCGATGCCGCTCACCGCCGGCACACGAGCTTCGCCCTGGTCGAAGTGCTCCCGGAGATCGAGCAGGAGACGGAAGACATCGAGATTAACTCCGACGATCTCCGCATCGATACATATCGCTCGTCAGGGGCCGGCGGGCAACACGTCAACAAAACTGACTCGGCGGTGCGCATAACGCACCTGCCGACGGGCATCGTGGTAACGTGTCAAAATGAGCGATCGCAGCTGCAGAATCGTGAGGTAGCGATGCGTATCCTAACCGCAAGATTGCTCGAGCGCCGGCTAGAGGAAACCGAGGCCGAGCACGCCCGGCTGAAGGGTGAACACGTGGAAGCGGGCTTCGGTAACCAGATTCGATCGTACGTGCTGCATCCCTATCTCATGGTGAAAGACCTGCGAACCTCGCACGAAACGGGAAACGCGTCGGCCGTGCTGGACGGAGGCCTCGACGAGTTCATCGAGAGCTACCTACGCGCGAATCCGTACCGGCCGGAACCGTCGGAGGTCGCGTAGGTGTCGCTCATTCGGCGAAGCTTCGGGCTAGGACTGTTGATAGGAGCCGGCTTGGTAGGCATCTTCGCGGCCGGTCTCGTAGCCGGAGTGGCGATCAACAGGCACCAGAACGCCGCTCTCACAAACGACGCACACGTTCAGGACTTCCTGACCGCGTATCAGCTGGTTACGAAACGCTCGTACTACCGGCCGTTTAATCGCACGCAATTAGTCGATGCCGCCATCAATGGAATGCTGTCGGAGACGGGCGATCCGCACACTCTCTACTTCTCGCCACCCCAAAACCGCATTGCCAATCATGAGCTCAACGGCACGAGCTTCAGCGGGATCGGCGCTATCGTCATGCCCCAGAGTCATTACCTGAACGTACTTGCGCCGTTGCCCGGCTCACCGGCCCTCCGGGCAGGTATCAAGCCGGGCGACCGCATCGTTGCAATCAACGGCCGCGACATCCGGAAGATCGATCCCGAAGCGGCGGTGAGCTTGATTCACGGTCCGAACGGGTCCCGCGTTCTGCTCACGGTTACTGATCCTGCGGGACGGGCGCGGAAGGTGAGCCTAAAGCGGGCTGATATCCCCCCGACGACCGCCTACAGCCGGCCGCTGGCCCATCACATCGGCTACATACGGATACTGAGCTTCGGCGAATCGACCAATAAGGACGTCAGCGAGGCCCTCGGCCTCCTCAGGCCCGATCATATCCGAGGCCTTGTTCTTGACCTTCGGGGTAATCCGGGCGGCTACGTTACGGCGGCGCAAGAAGTCGTGAGCCATTTTCTGAATAAGGGAGTTGTGGCCTACGAAGAAACTCGATCAAAACATTTCACAGCCATCAACACGGTGAAGGAAACCCCGCACAGTGCCGTTCCGATAGCGATCCTGGTCAACGGACAAACCGCGAGTGCAGCAGAAATCACTGCGGCGGCTCTGCGCGATCACCACCGCGCGTCTCTCGTCGGGACGCACACCTACGGCAAGGGAAGCATGCAGAGCACGTACTCGCTAAGCGACGGGGCGAGCCTCCGTATCACGGATCGTCTCTGGCTCACGCCCGACCACCGCAGCGTTCATCCGGGGGGGCTGCGGCCGAACATCAAAGTCCAGCAGGTCACCGACCGCTCCGGCGACGCTCAACTTCGAGCGGCGGAAACGTATCTGGCGCGCCGAGGTGCATGACGCCGTGCCCGCCTGGCTCGTCCTGGCGCTGCTCATCTCGCTGATAGTTGCGGTCGGGTATCAGTTGACCACGCGTCACTTCGGGCGGCGTGTGGTGCTGTACTGGGCCCTGATTCTGGCCGGATTTATTCTGGCTGAAGCTCTTGCCGAGACGTGGGGATGGGATGTCACTCGTTTCGGTGATCTACGCCTCGCTCCAGATCTTGCCGGCGCTGCACTGGTCGTCGGCTT
>JBOGSL010000407.1:0-3249 GCA_050695395.1 Chloroflexota bacterium
ACTCAACTGTATCGGGCAGGTGAAGGCGCCATTGCATGGAAGCGACACATTTGCGATGTGGCCGACGAATTAGAGTTGGCCCTTGTCATGGGCGACATGGACGAGGCTGGGCGGTACGCGAACCTGCTTGTTGGGGCGGGCCCGGGGCTCACCCCGGCGAGCGATGATGTTCTGGTAGGTATGCTGGCGGGGCTTGAATCGATAGCGCGTCGGCTAGGCAAGAAGCCGGCTCTGCCGAAGGTGCAAAAGGGACGCACCACGCGCTTGAGCGACACGTTGCTTGAGCAGGCGGCAAGGGGATCGGCAATCGAGCCCCTTCTCGATGTCGTGCACACGATGGGCTCACCGCTGTTCGGTCAAACCCAAATCCGCTCACTTCTTGCCGTCGGCCATACATCCGGAGCAGCCATGTTGGCCGGCGTAGGCCTTGCCGGGCGAGTCATGCTCAAACGATGGGGGGAAACGTGGAGCGTCGCTGGCTGATTCGTCCAAACACCTACCACGACTCGATTAAGCTCATGCGCCTTTCGCAGACCCTGTCTCGGCAGCCAGGCGTAGACAGAGCCGCAGCGGTGATGGCCACCGAGCTGAATCTCCGCTTGCTCCACGACGACGGTCTGCTCCCCTCGGGAGTTACGTGCGGTCCAGAGGATATGGTCGTCGCCGTGGCAGCCACAGATGGACCATCGGCTCAAGCGATCCTCGATCGGATCGACAACATGCTGACGCCGGCGGATTCGGACCAAGGGCCGGCGGAGATGCATATCGCGTCGATCGAGCAGGCGGCCGGCCAAGACAAGGAAGCCGATCTAGCCGTTGTCGCCGTTCCCGGCCCGTATGCCGCGGCGGAGGCCTACGCGGCGCTTCGCCTCGGTCTCAATGTGTTCCTTTTCAGCGACAACGTCTCGCTGGCTGACGAGATCGGGCTCAAACGGATGGCGGCGCGTCGCGACCTTCTCATGATGGGGCCGGATTGCGGGACTGCGATCCTTGACGGCGTCGGGCTGGGATTCGCTAATCGGGTTCGACGCGGCCCTGTAGGTATAGCGGGGGCTTCCGGCACCGGCATTCAACAGTTGGTGAGCCTTCTGGATTTAGCAGGGCTGGGCACAGCGCAGGCAATCGGAACGGGGGGACGGGATCTATCCGCACAGGTTGGAGCCTCGATGACGATGCGCGCTTTTCACCGGTTAGAGGACGATCCCGCCGTCGAAGTTATCGCAGTTGTATCCAAACCGGCGAGTGAGTCAGTGGCGAGAGAGCTGCATCGGGCGATGTCACGCTCGAGCAAACCCGTTGTCGCCTGCCTTCCACCGGCTGCCTTCGGGGACGAAGGCAATATCCGTTACGCGCCCGATCTGACCGGCGCGGCCACGCTCATTCTCGATTGCGGAGGGCTCTCGCCGGCAAACTGGATTCGGCTGGAGGCGCCGGGCTCGCACCTTAGCCAGACAGACGGCAAGAGAGCGGTCTCCGGGCTGTTTGCCGGTGGCACATTGTGCTCCGAAGCCGCCGCAGTGCTCAACGCCGCGGGCGTCGCCAACGGCTTGGTGGACCTCGGCAGCGACGACTTCACTCGCGGCCGGGCCCATCCCATGATTGACCCCAGGCTTCGCGCCTCGTTGCTCGCTGCGGACACGAGTCCCGTGATCATGCTCGACATAGTCCTGGGAGATCTCTCGCATCCGGATCCAGCAGGAGCGCTGCTGCCGTCCCTCTCACGTCTCGAATCGAGCCAGGTGTTTGCAACGCTCGTGGGGACCGCAGGCGATCCGCAAGGATTGGATGATCAATGTCAAAAGCTTCACTCTGCCGGCGTGAACGTGTTTTCCTCGAATGCGGAGGCGGCTCGGGCGACGGCGAAGGCGTGGAAGGGTCTCGCGTGACGAGCCGGCCCGTCGTCGTAGGACCGGACCTCTTCGCGGACGCATTGCGAGCGCAAGGGCTACAGCCACACCAGGTTGACTGGCGGCCTTCACCCCAGAATGTATCGCGCTGTCTAGCGAGTCTGCTATCGGACGAATCGGGCGCGGATCGGCGAGAGGCGGCCAACGCATCGGCTTTGGAGCGGGTCACCTCGGCGCGCTGCAGACTCGTGGGCGTGGCTCGTGCCGAAGAGGTCGTTCCGGGACTCGAGACGCGGATGTTGCTCCACGCCGGCCCCCCTCTGGAGTGGGACAGCGCGTCGGGGCCGGTGCGCGGAGCCCTCGTGGGCGCTACCGTGCTGGAAAGCTGGGCGGATTCCCTGGAGGAGGCGGAAGCATTGCTCGCCGGTGGAGTGATCCGTCTGTCTCCTTGCCACCACCACCAGGCAGTGGGTCCCATGGCGGGAGTCATCAGCCCGTCGATGCCAGTTTGCATCGTGGAGAACGAAACGTACGGCAATCGCGCGTACGCCACGCTCAACGAGGGACTGGGAAGGGTGCTTCGGTACGGCGCGAACGATGCTTCAGTTCGCGCAAAGCTGCGCTGGCTAGCTGATGAAGCATCTCCGATCCTGGCTACGGCGTTGCACCGGTCGGGTCCCGTTGACCTGACCGGTATCATGGCGCGAGCTCTTCACATGGGCGACGAGCTGCATAATCGAAATACCGCCGCCACCAGTCTCTTTACTCGTATCGTCGCTCCTCATTTGCCCGGCGTCAGAGGCGATCTCTCCGGGTTCCTGCGCTACCTATCCGAGACTGACCACTTTTTCTTGAACCTTTCTATGGCTGCATGCAAGGCCTCGTTGGATCCCGCTCGGGACGTGCCATCCTCGACGCTGGTCACAGCGATTGCTCGGAACGGTACATCGGTCGGAATCCAAGTGAGTGGTCTGGGCGAGCAGTGGTTTACGGCTCCGGCTCCGAAGGTGCGCGGGCTGTATTTCCCCGGATATGGGGAGGAAGACGCGAACCCGGACGTCGGCGACAGTGCGATCACGGAGACCGGCGGCCTGGGCGGCTTTGCGCTCGCAGCGTCCCCCGCCATCACGCAATTCATTGGCGGGGATGTCGGTCAGGGCAAGCAATACACGGACGAGATGTACGGCATTACTCTGGGGATGCATCCTCGATACACCATTCCCGCTCTCAATTTCAAAGGAACGCCAGTGGGAGTGGATGTCATGCGCGTCTCGCACTCGCGAATCGCGCCGATTCTCGACACCGGAATCGCCCACCGGGAGGCTGGAGTTGGCCAGATCGGTGCCGGAATTGTTCGACTGCCCTTAGAGCCATTCGATGAAGCATTGCTTGCCTACTGGAC
>JBOGSL010000408.1:0-1829 GCA_050695395.1 Chloroflexota bacterium
GCGTAGAGCTACCCACCTCGCGAATATGGTGTATGTTCGACAAACCGAGCCGCTGGGCAATGGACACGCGGTGCTCATGGCGCGCGAGGTGGTGGGAGACGAGATGTTCGCCGTCCTCTGGGGAGACGACATTCTGCTCGGTCAGCCTCCCGTGCCGGCGCAGTTGGCGGAGGTGGCAGAGCGGTACGGCGGGCCGGTGGTAGGCGTGCGGCGGGTGCCGAAAGAGGATGTAGAGAGGTACGGAATAGTGTCCGTTGAGCCTTTAGAAGGACGCGTCTATCGGGCGCTGTCGGTGATCGAGAAGCCGTCTCCAAGCGACGCTCCGTCGGATCTCGCGCAGATTGGTGGCTTCATTCTCACGCCCGATATCTTTGAGATTCTGGCCGAACTCGAACCCGGTCCGAGCGGCGAAATCTATCTCGCAGATGCCCTGGTACAGCTCATGTTGCAGCGAGAAGTCTTCGCCTACGAGTTCACGGGCAAGCGTTACGACGCGGGCAACAAGCTCGACTATCTCAAGGCCAACATCGATCTGGCACTTATGAGTCCTCAACTTCGCGAGCCGCTCTCGGAGTACCTTCGTGGTCTGAAAGAGTGAAGATCGTCATCGCTCCGCAGGCGTACAAGGGAAGTCTGCATGCGCCGCAGGTGGCCGAGGCGATCGCTCGAGGCGTGCGCCAAATCTTCAGTCGCGCCGAGTTGGTGCTGCTACCGGTGGCCGATGGTGGCGAGGGCACGGTTCAGGCGCTGGTTCGATCGAGTGGCGGGGAGTTAGTGACATCGCGAGTCGTGGGTCCCCTCGAGGAACCCGTCGACGCGACGTGGGGCGTTCTTGGAGATGGCCAGGGAGCGATTATCGAGATGGCGGCCGCCAGCGGCCTACCGCTCATCCGCCGCGAGGAAAGAAACCCGCTCATCACCACCACCCTAGGAACGGGTCAGCTCATCGAACGGGCCATGGATCGCGGCCTCAGCCGACTCATCATCGGACTAGGTGGAAGCGCGACGAACGACGGTGGTGCGGGGATGGCGATGGCACTTGGCGTGCGTTTTCTCGACGGCGAGGGCCGTGAGTTGCCGCTGGGTGGCGGGTCGCTGATCCACCTGGCCAAGATTGACATAACTGACATAGATCCTCGAGTGCGGGACTTGAGCGTAGAAGTAGCCAGCGACGTGAGCAACCCGCTCTGCGGACCGGAAGGCGCCTCTTCCATATACGGTCCCCAAAAAGGAGCGACGCCGGACATGGTCATGAGGCTCGACGCCGGTCTGGCGAACTACGCGCGGGTGCTGGAGCGAGACCTGGGAGTGAATGTAAGCGACATCCCAGGCGCCGGCGCTGCCGGCGGTCTCGGGGCAGGACTGGTGGCTTTTCTCGGCGCAACTATTTTGCCCGGTGTCGAAGTGGTGTTTCAAGCGATCAAGCTCGATCAGCACCTGCGCCGAACTTCACTGGTTTTCACCGGCGAGGGCCGCATGGACCGTCAGGATATTTACGGCAAGGCGCCGCTCGCGGTTGCCGAGCGCGCCAAACAGCGGGGCATCCCCAGCGTTGCCATCGTAGGAACGACGGGACGAGATTACCGGATCGTCTTTCACCACGGACTGGACGCGGTCATCGGCATTGTCAACCGCCCGATGCCGCTCGACCGATCTCTTATGGAAGCGGAATCGCTGATAAGCGAGGCGGCGATGCGCGCCTGTCGCATGGTTCGCGTGGGGATGCAGATGGAGAAGCGGGCGCGAAGGGGATAGTCCCGTCTTGCTGTAGCGCACCCTGTAGCTCGATTGCGGCGGGGTGGCAAACCGTCGCTCGAACCCTTCGTGGC
>JBOGSL010000409.1:0-3651 GCA_050695395.1 Chloroflexota bacterium
ATCGGGCCCCGGGCCAGTACGGTCCCAACCGCCATCACGATGACGTCCTCGCAGAGGTCCTCGATGATGCCAAGATTGTGCTCGATGATAAGGACGGTGACGCCCATCTCATCGCGTAGCGCGCGGATATGCTCGAGCAACTCTGCGAGCAGCGCCGGATTCACGCCTGCTCCGGGTTCATCCATGAGCAGCAGCTTGGGGCGAGTCATCATGACCCGGGCGAGCTCGAGGAGTTTCTTCTGGCCGCCGCTGAGCGAACCGGCCAGATCGTTCGTGAGTGCGGAGAGCCCGACAATCTCCAGCAGCGCCGCGGCGCGCCCCTTCAGCTCAGCTTCCTGGCGTCGAACGGCCTTACCCTGCCAGAGAGCCTGAAGGAAATGCTCGCCCGTTTGGGGGTAAGGCGCCATGAGGAGGTTCTCCATCACGGTGATCTGAGGAAGCTCCCGAGCCAGCTGGAAGGTTCGGGCAATGCCGCTTCGGGCAACTTCGTGCGGCATCTTTCCAGAGATGTTGTGACCCTCTAGCGAAATGCTGCCCTCGTCCGGCTTCAGCTCGCCGGCAATCAGATTCAAGACGGTGGTCTTGCCTGCTCCGTTGGGGCCGATCAGTCCAGTGATTCGCCCTCGTTCAACGTCGAAGCTACAGTCTTCCACCGCCTGAAGTCCCCCGAACCGGCGGGATACATTCTCGACGGACAAGATCGTGTCAGACATGCACACGCTCCCCCGGTGCAGTGGGAGGCGCACTAGGGGGCTCCGTGATTGGCTGAGCCGGCGCACGGTACCTCGCGAAACGCTCGCGCAGGATGCCGTGGGGCAGGACCAACGGCACCACGATGATCAAGGCGCCGATCATCATCCCGCGTACCGATTGCACCAGTGAACTATCTATCGACGAGGGGAGGAAGCGTGTGACTTCGGTAAAGCCGACCGGAACGATCAGCGCTCCCAGTAAGGCGCCCCAGTTGTTGGCCAGACCGCCGATCAACAATGCGGCCCACAGGATGAACGTTTCGCCGGGGAGAAACGCGGAGGGGTTGTAGGCGGTGGCGTACTCGCCCAGCAAGGCTCCGCCGACGCCCGCTATGAAGGACCCGATAAAGAACACTTCCAGCTTGAGCCGGTACGTGTTCCGGCCGAAAGCGCTCGTAACCGTCTCGTCTTCTCGGATGCTTCTCAATGTGCGCCCGAGCGGCGATCTCTGGAGCCGTTCGACGAAGATGAATGTCAGCGCCAGGATGATGACGGTCACTACGCCGAAGAAGAGCTGCTGATCGGTAGCGCCTAAACCAGCCGGTGCCGGAACCGGAATATTGAAAATGCCGTCCCAGCCGTTGAAGATGCCGCGCTCGTTTCCGATGATGGTGTAGACGATTTGCCCAGCCGCGATGGTGACGATGGCGAGGTAGTCGCTGCGGAGCCGCCGCAACGTGGTGAAGCTGATGGCGAGGCCGAGAAGCCCGGCGGCGAGGCCGCCCGCGATGATGTTCAGTGGGAACGGGATGTGCGCGCCCATGATGTAGGTTTGCTGATTGGTCGGGTTGCCGAGGCTCAGAACTCCCGACACATACGCCCCCATGGCGACAAAGGTGATGTAGGTGAAGTTGAGAATCCCCGTCATGCCGTATTGGAGATTGAGGCCGAGCACCAGAATACCGTAGATGCCGGCGAGAGGCAGCAGCGATGCGAAGTAAGCCATTCAGACCTTCCCCTGAGACGCGAGTATGCCCTGCGGCCGGACGAACAAGAACACGATCATGATCAAGAACGCGATGGCATCGGCGTACGCGCTATCGATGTAGAGGCCGGCCACCTCGGTGGAGATGCCGATCACCAGCGCGCCGAGCACTGCGCCGTACGGTCGACCGATGCCGCCCAAAATAACAGCGGCGAATATCAGAAAGAGGAATTCTGAGCCGAGCACGGGGGTAAACGCCGAGACGTTGATAGCGAACACCACCCCGGCTACGCCCGCCAGAAAGCCGGCGAGCAGCCAGGTGATGTCCGTCACCCGGTTGGTATCGATGCCGCTGACTTCGGCGAGATCCCGGTTGTCGGACATAGCCCTCATCGCCTTGCCCATCCTCGTGTATCGAAGAATCGCGTGGACGCCCAGGACGCAGACGACGGCTATGCCGATGATGGCGAGCTGCTGGTTGGTGAGAATGAAGGGGCCTATGTTGAGCGAGTTGGGAACGCCGGCCTTGTATACCTGGAATGCCGGACCCCAGATGGCTTGAATGGCGTTCTGCATGAATAGCGACAGCCCGATGGTCACGATCAACAGGGTGAGAAGTTTGACCTTGCGATCAATGAACCGACGGAAGATCAGCCGGTTTACCACCACGGCAAAGAGGCCGACGAATATCCCGCCTAGCAGCATCGAGAGGTAAATATTCAAGCCGTGACTGTTAAACAAAAGGGCCATGTAGGCCCCGAAGGTAGCGTAATCGCCGTAGGCAAAGTTCACGAAGTTGGTCACGCCGAACTGGAGCGAGAGACCAACCGCAGCGATGGCAAGGATGGAGGCGGTCACGAGGCCGAATCCTACCGAGAGGAGGATTGTGTCCACTCTCACTCACCTTCAAAATTGACGAATTGCGCCGCGGCTGGCAGCAACGCGGCGCGAGGAGAAGCGGCGTCGCCCGCGAGCGTCGATCCCGACTCGTCTCGCAGGCGGCGCCACTCGTTCCGTTACTTCTTGAACTTCTCCAACTGAGCGGAGCTGATGTTGGCGACCGGTTTGATGTTGCCCTTCGAATCGAAGCGGTACACACCGAACGGGCCAACCACATTGTGGTACTTGTTGAAGTCGACCGACGAGGCGACGCCTTCGTAGTTGATCTTCTTGTGCTTGGCGAGGAGGTTCTTGCCCTGACCGAAGGTGTACACCTTCGTGCCGCCCGGGTTTGCAACCGCCTTGATGTAGCGGTTGTACTTGGCGCCGCTAGTGCTGTGGGCCTTCTCCATGGCCAGAGCGGCGACAACCAGCGAATCGTAGCCCTCGGGCGCGCTCACCGCCGCGGTTCCCGTGTGGAACATCTTGCGGTAGATCTTGATGAAAGCCCTGGTGGCCTTGCCGTTCTGCAGGGAGTTGTTGGTGAACTCCATGTTGGTCGTCGCGATCGGCGTGCCGAGGGCCTTGAAGACGTCCGAGGAGAACTCCACATCGGTGCCAATCCAGTGGGTCTGGTTATCAAACCCGAGCTGCTGCACCTCGCTGAAGAACGTACCGGCGGTCTGAGGATCTTGCTGGAAGAACACTACCTGAGGGTGGGCAGACATGATCTTGAGAATCTCGCTGCGGTACGAGGAAGCGTCCGGAACCAGGTTCTCGACAGCCACAACCTTGCCGCCGTGGTGCGTGTAGGCGTGGTGGGTGGGAGCTTCGAGGGTTGACGCCGAGGCAGCCGTGGTGTACGCAAAAGCGGCCGTCTTCCAGCCCTGATGGATGGCCCAGTAAGCGTCGGCCGTGCCTTCCTGGTCGTCGCTGGGATTGGCGCGCCAGAAGTACCTGGCATTGGCGTGGTCCAGCTGGGTGGTGCCGCCAACCTCGAAGGTCGGCACCTTGTTCTGCTTGATCAGCGGCATCACCGCCGGTCCCGTCATCGAGAAGGGCCCGACAATGAGATTCGGCTTGTCGACCGAGACC
>JBOGSL010000410.1:0-6667 GCA_050695395.1 Chloroflexota bacterium
ATCCCAGGTCGGCCGCATAGGCGCCGCCCGAGGCCGCGCCGTGGATGTTGGGGAGGCGCTCGTTTGCCGGGAGGCGCACCTGGCGGCCGCTTCCGAGCAGGAAGGTCTGGCCATCCCAGCGGAGAAGATCGGGGTGCTCCGGTGTTCTCCGGCGCCCCGTCAGATTCACCGCGGCCGCCCGCGCCAGGGCGGACAACAGGTCGGTCCGCGCGTCGGCCACCGAATCGGACGAGGCGATGGAAACGACATTCGGCAGCCGGAAAAGCCGTGCCGGGGCAATGCGGCTATCCACCTTGACGGCGCCCAGCGCGGCGTCCGGCGAGGTGTGTGTCGCGCCAAGGTCGCGGCGCATGAGCGAGATCTCGCCGTTCAGCGCCGTGATGAATTTCGTCGTGCCTCCGGACGCGGCCGGCAGACGCAGCATCACAATCCGGCTGAACGGGGGCGCCGGCAGCTGCGCGATGCCCGGATACCCTGGCAGCGGGTTGCTGACCAATGGCTGGCGAATCCACAGCCAGGTGGATTGCTCCTGCTGGTAGCTATACAGCGGATCGATGCCGGGTCCGCTCCAGCCGTAGGGGTCGGTCGGACTGCAATTGTGAAAGACGGTGAAATGGACGTGCGGCCCGGAGGAATGCCCGGTGTCGCCGCTGATCCCGATCTCCTCGCCTCGCCGCACCTTCTCTCCCTTCTGCACGAGCAACTTACTGAAGTGGCCGTACAGCGTGACGTAGCCATTGTGGTGATCGATCATCACCATATTGCCGTAACCATGGTTCAGAGCGTACGCGTACTCTGGTGCGGCGTAGATCACCGTACCCGAAGCGGCGGCATAGATCGGCTGGTAGTAGGCGTCGTAGTCGTAGCCGTTGTGACCGTCGTAGTAGAGGTACTGGCGCAGCCCCAGATTCCAGTATGCGGGGAAGTCGGTAGCATGGTGAGTGGCGTCCGGCCGCGCCGAGAGACCGCCGGCCGTGACCACCAATCCATCCTGACTGTAATCCGGTAGATCGTGGTCGAAATACGAGGCGATCGACGTCCAACCGTGGTATGGCGGGGTGAGAAACGGTTTCCTGGCGTTGGGTTTGCTGGGGCCGCTGCAGGTAACCGGTGCGATCGAATCCTCGGCCTGGAGATTGACCTTCGGCTTGGGGGTGGATGTCGCCGTAGGCGTGGCGGTGGGCCTCTTGCGCCTCACACGATGTGCGAGGCGATGAGTCTTATTCCCCGAAGCGTGGCTGATTGTTGGGCTTGGTGTGGCCGTCGCGGTCGGCCTGGTGGTCGGTCGGATCGTCGGCCGGACAAACTCCCGTATGGGCGTGGGTCGAGGCGTGCTTGTGGGAGTAGAGGTTGGTGGCGGCGTGGCGGTGGCTGTTCGCGGCGACTCTGGACTGATGATGAGAGGAACGGGAGTACCGCTGCCTGCGGCCGTCGCGCTGGTCGAAGTCAGCGAGAGGCAGATGGGCAGGATGAGGATGATTCCGACCGGGAGACGGGACGCCGCGCGTTTCACGCCAGAGCCGGCTGCGGTACCTCGAAGGAGCGAATACGGGCCTCAACGGAGTCGATCACGGAATCGGGCGTCGAGGCGCCGGCGGTTATGCCAACCGTCCGTACGCCATCAAACCAGGCGCGATCCAGGTCATCCAGTCGCTCCACCTGATATGCCGGGATGCCTTCCTCTTTGGCGGCTTGCACCAGCTTGCGCGTGTTGGCACTCATCCGGCCGCCCACCGCGATCACCAGATCGACCTCGCGGGCCAGCTCTCGCACCGCGCCCTGTCGGTCCTTGGTCGGCCGGCAGATGGTGTTGACCACGCGTACCTCCACGCCCCGCGATACCATCTCGCCCACCAGAGCCTGAGCCAGCGCCACAAACTTCTCGACGTTCGAGGTACTCTGAGAGATCAGCGCCACGCGCCGGGTCGGCTCCCAGCCGGCCAGGTCGTCCATCGAGGTGATGACTTTCACGCGGCCGTTGGCCCAGCCCACGATCCCCTTCACTTCCTTGTGATTGGCGTCCCCATAGATGAGCACCGAGTACCGCTCGGCCACCAGATCGGCAGCCCGTTTCTGAATGCGAGTCACCAGCGGGCAGGTGGTGTCGATCACCTTCAAGCCGCGACGTTGCGCCTCGTCCTCGAGGTTCGGCGGCGCTCCGTGCGCCGTGATCGCGATCAGCGACCCCGCCGGTGCCTCATCGATAGAGTCCACCACGTGGACATCGACCGACTCCAACTCCTCGGCGATCTGGGGGTTGTGCACGATAGGACCGAGTGTGTAGACGGGCGTGCCCGCCTCGCCCAGCTCGCGCACTTCCTTGATGGCGTCTCGGACCCCGAAGCAGAAGCCCATGGAATGGGCGCGGATGATCTCCATGGCCGCTTATTGTACAGCGGCCATGGGGGGAAGGTGCGCTATCTTGACGAGAGCGTTTTGATTGCTTTTCGGAAGCATGATATCTTGCAGCCCCGAGGAGGACTGCATGAAGATCCACCGGCACGTCATCGTGTTGGACGCCGCCGATCTGCCTGCCGAGAGCGCCTTCTGGGCCGGCATGCTGGGCGGTACGGTTTTGGCCGAAGACGATTGGCACAGCGTCATCGTCGACGGCGAGTGGCGGCTCGGCATTCAGCTTGCACCAAACCATGTCCCGCCGGCCTGGCCCGACGGGGTGCAACAGCAGCAGATCCATCTTGATCTGCACGTGGACGACCTCCAGGCTGCACAGGAGGAAGCGATCGCGCTCGGTGCCCGGGTCCTCAAACCGGCCGGCAAGCCGGACGACAACCCGGACGGCGACGAGGAATATGCGGTCTACGCGGATCCCGCCGGTCACCCGTTTTGCCTCGGAGCTCACAACGAAGCCGCCATGAGCGCCTTCCTGAAAGGGTACAAGTAGAGATGCGTAACGAACTCCGGGTCATGCTCGAAATCGGACCGAAAGGCAAGAAGGTGGTGGCAGTGGCGCCGGATTGGCCGGGTCTGGAGCGAGGTGCGAAGACCGAGGAGGCCGCGATTGAAAGGCTTCAATCCTACCTTCCGCGCTATGCAAACGTGGCGAATCTGGCGGGGATGGATGCAGAGTTCGGGCCCGTCACCACCGTCGATGTGGTCGAGCGCTTTCCGGGCACCGGCTCAACCGACTTCTGGGGCATCTCGTTCGCGTTTTCGGACATCGACAGGCAAGGGATGACGGTTGAAGAATTGGAACGCCAGTTGACCCTGATGCGAGCCTGCTGGTCGTTTTTCGACGATGTGCGCTTGCGAGTTTCCGCGGAGATGCAGAAAGGCCAACGAGGCGGAGGGCGCAGTCGAGATCACATCGTTCGCCATGTGCTGGCCAACGAGCAGGAATGGGCGGCGAAAGTTGGAGTACGCGCTCCGGAAGATGCTCTCCTGACCGAAGAGGGATTGAAAGCGCACCGGGAAGCATATCCCAGCGCAATTCGCGCCTACCACAGTGAAGGCAAAATGGCCCGGAACTGGCCGCTTCGGTACCTGATTCGGCACACCGCGTATCACACGATGGACCACGCGTGGGAAATGGAAGACAAAGACCTGACCGGCGCGGCCGGCTAGGACGCCACAAACGCGGGACCGGAGTGCGCCGGCGATGATCGTCGGGCTGGGGTAGGGGCGGGCTGCGCGGCTCGGTGTATTCCTTCCTCGCCCTGCCGCGTGGGCTTCACTCCCCGCCAAACTCAGTACTATGAGGTGTGGTCGCGCCATGCGGGCCACTATTTTTTGGGAACGAGGTTGGCGTCCTGACACTGGTACTGCGCGAGGACGACGTTCGTGGCCTGCTCCCCATGGACCGCGCCCTTGAGCTGACGCGAGAGGTGCTGCGATGGCAAGGGGAGGGCTCGGCCGTCAATCAGCCCCGCCGTCGCATCCGCTATCCCGGCGGCCTGTTCCATTTCATGGCCGGCGCTGTGCCCGACACGCGCTCCGTTGGACTCAAATGCTACGCGACGTCTGCCCACGGCGCCACCTTCGCAGTCCTGCTCTTCGATACGGAAAGCACGGAGCTTCTCGCCATCATTGGCGCCGACTGGCTCGGCCGGATTCGCACGGGGGCGGCTAGCGCGGTGGCGACCGACGTACTCGCCCGCCCCGACTCCTCGGTTCTTGGCGTGGTCGGCGCGGGTGGGCAGGCCGAGACGCAGATCGAGGCGCAGGCGTTGGTGCGGGATTTCAAGCTGATCAAGATCTTCAGCCGAACAGAGAACCGCCGCGAGGATCTCGCCCGGCGGCTGGCGCAGAAACTTGAAGGGCGGATCGAGCCGGTGACGTCGGCTCGGGAAGCGGTCGAGGGCAGTGATGTAGTCACCACCATTACCACGTCCCGGGAGCCTGTCTTCGATGGAGTCTGGCTGGCGCCGGGGACGCATATCAACGCCGCCGGCTCGAATCGACGCACCAACCGGGAGATCGACGATCAAACCGTTGCCGCCGCCGGGGTGATCGCGGTGGATTCGATCCAGCAGGCGGAGGCGGAATCGGGTGACCTGATCCACGCGGTCGAGACTGGCGTGCTGCAGTGGGATCGAGTGAGCGAGCTGGGAGCGATTATCGCGGGCAACGCGCCCGGCCGGGAAAACCGGGATGAGATCACGCTATTCGAATCGCAGGGCATCGCCATCGAGGATGTGATGGTGGCAAGGGCCATCTACGATGCCGCGGTGCAGGCCGGCCGTGGCCGGCGGATGGAGCTGTCGTGAGTGACGAGCCGCATCGCTTCGTCATCGTGGGGAACGGCGTGGCGGGCACCACCGCGGCGGAGCACCTCAAGAAGCTGCAGCCGGAGGCAGAGGTGACGCTGCTGGCCGCGGAGCCCTATCCTCTCTACAACCGCGTGGCGCTGCCCATATTTCTCCGTGGCAAGGTGCAGGAGCGAAACGTCATGATGCGCACCGCCGAAGTCGAGGAGAAGCGCGGGGTGAAACTTCTCCTCGACACCTGGGTGGAGCACGTCTGCCCGCGAGAGCGAACCGTCACGACGAGCGCCGGAAAGCAGTTTCCCTACGATCGTCTCCTTATAGCCACCGGCGGCACGCCGCGTCCCCTTCCCGTGTCCGGCGCGGATCTGCACGGCGTGTATCAGTTTCAGACGCTTGACGACACGCGCGCGCTCGACGAGCGCTTGAGAGATTCGCATGCGGCCGTCGCGCTGGGGGGCAGTTACATCGGCTACGAGCTGGCCGAGGCGTTTTCGTTCCGCGGCGTGCCTACCACCTGGATCATGCGAGGCGACCGCTTTTTGCGCCGCCTGCTGGATGTGGAGGGCGGGCAGGTGGTGGATCTACTCGCTCGGGACCAAGGGGTCGAAGTGATCTACGAGGACTGGGCAGAGAGCATCAACAGCCACAACGGTGCGCCGAAATCGGTTACCACGGCGAAGGGACGCGAGATACCGGCGGACATGGTCGGCTACGGCATCGGCCTGCGTTACTACACGGAGCTTGCCGAGCAAGCCGGGCTCGCGACGAACAAAGCCATCCTGACCGACGAGCATCTTCGCACCGGCAATCCCGACATCTACGCCGCGGGCGATGTGGCCGAGTTCTTCGACGTGATCATCAGCCGTCCCAACCAGATGGGCACCTGGGACAACGCTGCCTCACACGGCCGGCTTGTGGCGAAGAACATGCTCGGCGCCAACGAGGTTTACACCGAAGTCCCGACCTACGTGACTACCATGTTCGGCTCGCGTCTCTCCGTGCTGGGTCTGACGCCCGAGAGCCATCCCGAGCTGGAGCGCGAGGTGCAGTACAATCTCGCCAGCCGCAAGTATCGCGCGTTGTTCTTCTACCAGGACAAGCTTGTGGGCGCCGTGATCATTGGCGTGCTGAAAGGACGGCGAAAGCTCGAGGAGCTGATCAAGGGCCGCGAGCCAATCGCGGGAGATCGCCGGCAGCTTTTTGAGCTGCTCGGGTCGGTCGAGGAGCGCGAGAAGCTGGAGGCCTGAACCCCTTAGCCGGTCTTGGCTGCCATTGCCTCCTCGATCACCTGATGTAGTCGATCGATGTCGAAGGGCTTCTCGATTACCGCGATACTCTTGCTGTCGAGCCAATCTCGATGTTGCTGGAGGTTGTCGTGGTCGCCGGTAAAGATGACAAGCGGGATGTCGGAGGTATCGGGGCAGTCAGCGAGCGATCGGCACACGGCAATCCCCGATTGGGGATGCTCCAGCCAGAGGTCGAGCAGTACGGCATCGGGGAGCGATTCGCGCACGAAGTCGGCAGCATCTCGTCCAGACGGGTGCGGCAGTATCTGCCAGCCCCAGTCTTCGAACAGCGTGCCTAAAAGGTCGAGCAGATCTCGATCGTTATCGACCACCGCGACACGCGCCACAGGGTGGGCTCCGTCCTACACCGGAGGGGGGATAGGGCGTTACTCCGGCCGCTCATAGTACCAGCGCCGCGCCTCGGATGCAACTCGGAACGACAGGACCTGGCTGTAGGGCGGGACCTACAAGAGACCTCGGTCCTGCAACCCGGTCCGGCTCCAGACTGCCTCCGGCACCTTCTCCAGCCACACCTGTCGTCGGTCCGAATCCTGCAGCATCCTCGGTGGACGTGAAGACGGGCGATCCAGACCCGTCGGGCGTCAAAGAATCCTGCCCGCGAGAGGAGATCGAGTATGGCATATAACGGCGACTGGA
>JBOGSL010000411.1:0-2423 GCA_050695395.1 Chloroflexota bacterium
GCCACCACCTCTTCCCTCATGAAATGTTGGCGAGCCTTCGGGCTCGCGGGTCTGAGAGGAGATCATTCGGGCGGTCTGCGACCCCCCGTACCCCCGCTGCGCACGGGCGCCGCGCTTCGTTCCGGCCGCGGCGAGAGGCGTCCAGCCCGGTCATGGCTTGCTCGCGGCCACGGGCAAGGGCGGCGAGTCCCGTGCTGACCGCCGGTCCGTCGGTGCGAGTCCCCTAGCCGTGGCTGGCACGAACAAGAACCGTCCCCCGCAATACCGCTGCTCGTTCTGCAGCAGGTCGCAGGAACAGGTGTCCCGCATGATCGGCGGCCCCAATGGCGTGTTCATCTGCAACGAATGCGTCGGCCTCTGCCAGGACATAGTTGACGAAGATGCGACGTCCCCGGCCGAGGTTGGCACCGGCAGCGGCTGGACGCTCAGCGCATCGAAGCCGGCGCCCCCGGTACAAGGCGAGAAGTTTCCCTTCCTCCCGCAGGTCATTTCCGGCGAGGCCGCCGACGTGTACTTCCTGCGCACCGCCAAAGTCCTGGACGACCTCGGCCTGGATCCCGTGGTGGGCTTCCAGATTTTTCCGCGCGTCGGCGGAACATTCTGCGGCCTCCGCCAGGTAGAGCAGCTCCTCGGCGAGGCCCATTTCACCGGCGAGCTCTGGTCGCTTCCCGACGGCTCGGGAATGCGCGGGCGCGAACCTGCCATGCGCATTGTCGCTCCGTACAGCAAGTTCGGGATCTACGAGACCGCCATCCTCGGCATTCTTGCCTCATGTTCCGGCTGGGCCACGGCCGCGCGTGAGGTAATCGAGGCTGCCGCTGAGACGCCGGTCATCAGCTTTGGCGCCCGCCACATTCATCCCAACGTCTCGGCCTTCATGGAGTACGCCAGCATTGTCGCCGGCTTCCAGACCGGAGCCACTCCTCTCGGCGCCGCCCTGGCCGGCAAGGAGCCCTCCGGCACCATGTCCCACGCCTTCATCCTGATCGTGGGCGACAGCGTCAAGGCCGCCGAAGCTTTCAACCGCGTCATGCCGCCCGATGTTCCGCGAATTGTCCTCGTCGACACCTTCCAGGACCCGGCGGTCGAGAGCGTGCGCGTGGCCGAAGCGCTGGGACCGGCCCTGCGGGGCGTGCGGCTGGATACCGCCGGCGAGCGCGGCGGAGTAACGGCGGCGCTCATCAGAGAAGTGCGTGCCCGGCTGGATCAGGCCGGCTTCCCAGAAGTCCAGATCGTGGTGAGCGGCGGCATCACCCCGGATCGCATCCGCGCGTTTCGCGCCGCCAAAGCACCGGTCAACGCCTACGGCGTCGGCAGTTATGTCACTGCCGCCTCACCCATCGACTTCACGGGCGACATCCGGGAGATCGACGGCAAGCCCATCGCCAAGCTCGGGAGGATACCCGGGCTCGAGGAGAATCCTCGCCTGCGGCGAGTGCTGTAGGAGAAGGAGGGAGGATTCAATCCGGGGGGTTGCATCCCCCCGTGCCCGCCGCTTCTTCCAGGGACGGATGTGTTATCCCAGGTGCAAGGATTCCCCGGGTTTCAGCTCCTGAATATTCAAACCCTGAATATCAGAAGCATGCCTGCGCAGCTCATCAACCGTGCCGGTCAGGACGGGAAATGTCCCGTAGTGAATGGGAATCACATGCTTCACGCCCAGGAGGCGGATGGCCTCGGCGGCCTCGGGCGGCCCCATGGTGAAGTAGTCGCCGATGGGCAGGAGGGCAAGATCCGGCTTGTAGAGGCGTCCCAGCAATTCCATGCCGGCGAAAAGGGCCGTATCGCCGGCGTGGTAGATGGTCGGGCCGCCGGGTAAGGCAATCATGAATCCCACTGACAGCCCGGCGTACTGAGGCTTCCCGTCCACCTCGACGCTCGAGCTGTGGATGGCATCGGTCAATGTGATGCGAGCCCCTTCCCACCTCTGGCTGCCACCGGTGTTGCCGCCGCTGCAGTGCTCGGCGCCCTGACTGCTCAAGTAGCCACAGAGTTCGTTCATCGCCATAATCACCGGCTGCTGTTGCTTGGCGATCTCCACCACGTCGCCCATATTGTCCGCGTGGCCGTGCGAGATCAGTATCAGGTCCACCTTGCCAATATGTTTGGCGGACTCCGGTGTCACCGGATTGTTCTTGATCCAGGGATCGACCAGGATCGTCTTGCCCTGAGTCTCGATCTGGGTCGCAGCGTGTCCCAGCCAGGTGATGGTTGCGCTTGCCACGTCGGCCTTTCTAGCGGCCACGGAGCCGCTTGTTCACCGCGACCTCCGCCAGGGCGACGCCGATGATGAACAGGATCCACTCGGCGGCGATCAACAGCCAGATACTCATGAAGGTTACCTTCCTCTCTTCCACTATATTCGGTACGGAAGCCCCGCCGTCACGGCGCGAGGCCCGCGGGCCGGCCGCCGCAATCGGCAC
>JBOGSL010000412.1:0-5423 GCA_050695395.1 Chloroflexota bacterium
AGAAGCACGGCGTGTCGCCGTGAACAACCGCGACTGGATGCGAAACAAGATGGAGCGGGTGATGGGACTCGAACCCACGACTTTCTGCTTGGGAAGCAGACACTCTACCACTGAGTTACACCCGCCCGCGAAACCAGCTTAGTTTACTGCGTTTCGCCGACCGAGGTCACGCCCATCGCGTTGCCTACGCGGTCTGTGTACTCGTCAGAAGCTCGGGTTGGCTATTGCCAGCACGACGTATACGAGGAAAAAGAATCCGATCAGCATGCCGCCGGCGACCGCGATGAGGAGCATATTGGCCTCCTCGGCAGGGCGCATCGCTTGTTCGTCCGGTACGATGTTGGCCCCCTCCGCTGCGATATCCTCGGGGCTTTCCTCGGACACAGCCGCCGGTGCGGCACCCTCGGCGGGCTCGGCCGCGGCAGGTTCCATGGCTTCCTCCGCTTAGTCTGGCACTCCAGCCATGATACTCGATGTGATTCGGGGCAGAGACCGTGCCGGAGAACCGCAGAGCCTGTCGTTATGGCTCGGGAAGGCTAGCCCTCTCGGCTGTCGCGTCCGCGTCATGACCCGGGCCTCGCCCCTCCGCTGTGCATCTTTGATCGAGGCGCGCCGCACCAGAGAGTCTACGCGGCGTTCGCGAGACTCATCCCGTGACCCTGAAGCGCACCTGAGCCAGATAGAGCTGGTGGTGGTATGGAAGCGTCGCCTGCGCGGTTGCGACGGCCGTGTGATGCGGTTTGACTACAACCGGGACGCGGAGACGGAACGTCCGCTTGCCGCCCGCGTCGAAGTGGAGCTTCGTTTCTTGGAAGCGGCCGACCGGCCAGAGAATCTGGAGGTGACAGACCGCGTGCGGTGGCCCGACGAGATAGAAGGTCTGCGTGTGGTCGACGCCGACATGATGATGGCGAACGAAGATCTCGATCCTCGAGCGGGCCACCATGAAGCTGGCCGTAGCGGTTCCGGCGGTGGACGAAGCACTGACAACGGCTCGGTTGTCAGAACGAGTTGTAGCCCCGCTTGGCACCGTGAAGCCTGTTTCGACGCTGCCTTTGGAGCCGATCGTAACCTTTTTGACGGCGATCCGCCCGCTCGGATACTCCACGGCAATTGCTACCTCCGACCCAGCCGGGCCCTTCACGAGAATGTGCTCTCGACCTCCAGGCTTCAGGGCCGGACGGCTCACGCTGACCTGAAGCTTCGAGGTCGCTCCGGTAAGAATCTGTACTCGGTCTGCCCGCACGACGGTGTCGGTCTGGCGATCGAGAAGACCGGTGATGCGGGCCTGCTGATTCCCGACTATGTCGGCGATCGACCCATGCGAACCGTCTGCCCTGATGATCGCCGTGTGCCTTCCGAGCTTTACCACCACCGTTTCGCCCGCCATAACCGCTTCAAAGCTGGAGAGATCCGGGGCAACCGTGGTAATGAACGCGCTGCGTCTGCCTACGTACTGAATCGAGCGATCGTGGAGGGCGAATGCGCTGTAGATCAAGGCATTTTGAGGATCGGGGGTAGCGGTGGTCGTGACGAAATCGCCCGCCGACAGGTCCGTGAACGAGATTCGTTGCAGCCCGGCGTCGACAAGCTTGTGAGAGGGACCGACCAGAATCGTCGCAAGCGTACCTCCAGGCAGCTTCAACACCACACTGTGCAGGCCGTGGGCGAAATGAACGCTCACCACTCTCCCGACGAGCTTGCTCGACGTGACGTAGTCACCCCGCGGGCAGCTCCTTGCCTTGAGCGGCAGTGGGGGGAGAGGTTTCTGGTGGAAATCAAACGAGGAGATCATCGAGCGCGCCTCGCGGTCCCGGAACGTGAGCGACGGCAGGTGGTAATCGTCCTCTATAAATCGCAGCATCGAGTCAAACTCCAACACATGGTGATCGATGTAATGAGGGCGTGCATAGGGCGAGATGACGATCATGGGCACGCGCGGGCCGAGACTGATGTTGTCGATGTGCGGCGGCGGCACGTGGTCGTAAAAACCACCGAAATCATCCCACGTCAGGAATATCGCGGTGTGCCGCCAGTACGAGCTGCGCATGACGGCGTTAATCACTTTGACGGTCCAGGACTCGCCGACGCATATCGCCGCCGGAGGGTGGTCGCTGTGCAGCGTATTGGTGACCAGCCAACTCACCGAGGGCAGATGGTGATGTTCCACGTCCGGGATGAAGCGCTTGTCCGAGGGCACATCGAGATCCCAGAGCCTGGAATAGCGAATGTGGCGGATGGCGTCGAGCGTTGACCAGATGTAGCCGGACTTGAACGGGCGAGGAGCGTAGTATTTCCACGAAACGTGGTATCGCTGCAGAATATCGGGCAGCGCGCGGAAGTTGAAGCACGGCCGAGTGAGGAAGCGGTGGCCATCCGGGCGGATGCCGTCTACCAGCGAGTACTTGCCGCCGTCGCAACCCCAGGCGTGCACGATCTGGCCGTGGGGATTGTCGACCGTATCACCCGACGTCGCCGCCACGCTCACCAGATGGTTGGGAAAGCTCGGCCCCATGATGGTGGAGAAAAAGTGGTCATCCAGAGCGAAATGGTGGGCATAGCTCCAGTAATCCGGGATGTCCGCCTGGTGGTACTCGGACAGGGCAATGTCTCGTCCCCGCTGGATGGCGCCGGGCAAGAGACTGAAGCCGTCCATCTTGCCATGATCCACCCCCAGAACCGCCGCGGCTCCCGCATGACCGATGTCCAGCAACATGCGGTCCGGAGTCCGGCCCAAGGGCACGATCTTCCCGGTCGCCGTGCGGCCCCGCGTTGTTCCGTCAGCGCCCGGAAATCTACCGAAAAGGTTGTCGAAGGAGCGATTTTCCTTGTCGATGATGATGATGTGACGAATGGGAAAGTGGGCCCGCGCTCTCGTCACCTGGGCGGGCCGCGCCACTGCAGGGACTAGCTGCAACGCTGCGAAAACGCCAAGGACAAGGCCCAGTAAGAGCAAGGCCGCCGGCAGCTTTTCCGCCGGCCACTTACCCTTCGACACTCTCTAGGGCCTCGCGCATCCACTCGATCTCCTTGGGCCGGCGCGTCGACATCTCCGTTTCCAATGCAGGCGCGTCCTGTTCTCGCAGCACTTTAGCGGCTGCAGTAAATCTCCTCGCGAGCTGCTCGCGCCGTTCCAGTCGTTCGCCCTTAAGCTTTCGCCGCGATCGCTTGGTATTCAAACTTGCCAGCGTGCGCCCCCAATAGGCAATGAAAGCGCGAGGCGTGAAGCGCACGACCACGGATTCGTCCGGCCCCAGTCTTTCGCATTCCGACTCGCTAAACGCGGCCAATGCGTTGCCCTCCTCCACCACGAACCTGAGCTTTCGGCGCACCTCGGAGGATGCCGTCCAGCGGATGAGGTGGCGCATGAAGCCCATCGACCTCTCGTAGTAGCGCGCAAGCTCAACCAGGTCATCCAGTTCCGTCGCGCTGACCTCGAGATCAATACCTCGCTCGGCCTTGCCGGGGGCTAGTCGGGCTTTACCTGCCACGATCTCTTGCTGGCTTCGTCATACGTGAGGTTGAGAGTGACCCGGTTTCGAAAGGCGCCCTCGATGGCAGTGAAGGGCACGTACCAGTCGGGCGCCAGCGTGACATTGACGCGGAAGTAACCGCCACCGGGAGCCGGCCGCATCGAAAGATCAAAGGTCCCTTCCTGATGGTGTTCCTCCGGCGGCACGACACGGCCGTCCGGCCAGAAAATCCGTTCGATCGTGCCGATCGCCTGGCCATCGCTCGTGAAAACGTCCATTCCCGGTTCGAGCTGTCCGTGCTCAGTTGTCATGGCTCGGTGCTCCTCGTGAAGGTTTGTCCTGATACCCAGCCCTTCGATGCTATTGTCGGAGAGACCAACGTCCGGCGCCAAGGAGAGATAATGCCTCTGGTCCACACGGTGTTCGATTGCAAGCATGAGCTGGACGTTGAGGTATCCGTAGACGAGGATGTGATGGTGCCGGCGTCGGTTCGCGGCCTGGGGAAGTGCCCGAGCTGTAAAGGCTACGGGGAGACGTTTGCTGTATCGGGCATTGCGCCCAAACCCGGTGGGCAACAGTTGGTGCTCGACTCAATACTTATGATGCCGGCGGAAGGCTGATCGCAACGCAGTTTGCCGGCGAGGTAATCAGCGGTTTCGCCGCTTGCCACTTCCGACCGGGAGTGAGGGCCGCCTTGATAGCAGCGTCGAAATTTTAGCCGGCCACCTCGCGGGGCGATAGCTATTCCCCGCCCAGCTTTGAGACCAGAACCGTGCGTTGACGCGGGCCATCGAACTCGGCGAAGAAGATTCCTTGCCAGATGCCCAGAGCCAGTTGACCTTCGCTGACGGGGATCAGGCACGATGAACCTACCATCGAAGCCTTGACGTGGGCGGGGGAATTGCCTTCGGCGTGCCGGTAGATGCCGTCGCTCGGCACCACCTGATCCAATGCCGTCAATATGTCGCGTGCCACGTCCGGGTCGGCATGCTCATTGATGAGGACGCCGGCCGTCGTGTGCGGCACATAGATGAGCAACGCTCCCTCGCCGGTGGCCGCATCGCGCACTTCGCGGGTGATATCAATGAGCTCCTGACGCCTGGTCGATGTGACCTTCAGCTCCTGCATGTTCCTTCTCCGGGTGGCAGAACTCGCTATTCCGGGGGCACCGCAGCAAGAGCCGCCACGGTGCGATCGATATATGGACGAGCTCCCAGGCGCTGGAAGATATGCAGTGCATCTTCCAGCCGCGAACGAGCGTCCTCGCCGTTGCCCTGCGCCAGGAACATCATGCCGTGCTCGTACAGCGCGCACGCTTCCGCGAAGGGGTAGGGAATATTACGCGCGTCCGTCACGATCTTCCCAAACGCCAGGTCCGCTTGTTCGAAGTCGCCCCGAGCCGCCGCGATCATCGCGGCGACGCGCCGCGCCATCGGCAGCTCGACGATCGCATGCTCCTCCACGAGCCGGCTCACCGCCGTTTGAGCCAGTCGTTCCGCCTCCTCCAGGTTTCCGCATTCCAGGTGGGCCCAGGCGGCGTAGGCCATGGCCATCGTGACGGTCGACTGATCCTGATCGAGGTCGTCTCTGTCGAGGATGGCGCGGGTACGTTCCAGGGCCGCGTCTGAGTCTCCGCGGAGCAGGTCCATCTCTGCCCGGAAGCAAGTCCCCAGGATAAGCGGCTGCCAGTCGTTCCCCTCGCGAGCGATCGACAGTGCCTCTTCCAGCTTGGCGGAGGCTGAATCGAAGTTTCCGCGGGCGACGTCGAGCCGGCCAACCTGCAATGGGGGATAAGAAGAAAACCAGGATCCAGCGCGCGAACGGACGAGCGCGCGTCCTTTTTCCAGATACGTCTGGGCGTCGTCCCAGTCGCCCAGCAAAAACCTGATGCCGCCCAACGACGTGAGGGCAAAGGCGTGATTCGCCACATCGCCCGTGCGCTCGGTTAGC
>JBOGSL010000413.1:0-2955 GCA_050695395.1 Chloroflexota bacterium
CTATGCTTTGTCCGTCCAGGCCCGGGCCTCGCTCTGGCTGCGGGACGAAGCGGGAGGGCGTGAGGCGCTCGCCGGCATGGAGGGTTTTCGGGGACGATGGATGGCAACGGTGCGGCAGACCGTCGAGGCCGGATTGGCGGCTCTGCAGGGCCAAGAGGACGATGCCGGCCGCCTGTACCGATCCTGTGTGGAAGCGTGGCGAGCCATAGACGTGCCGCTGGATTTGGCTCTCTGCGAGCTGGACATGGTGACGCTGCTGGGCAGCCAGAGACCGGAGGCGGTGGCGGATGCAGCGACCGAGGCCCGCGAAATCTTCGAGCGGCTCGGAGCGAAACCCTTCCTGGAGCGCCTCAACAGCGCTCTGACCTCGCCAACTGCCCACGAGAGTGGGAAGCCGGAGGCCCAACCTCAGTTGCGCGCTCTCGCGAGCGATTGACGCCTCGCCCTGCCAGGTAGGCTCAGCCCTGGGGCTGTGATATCTGGCCGGTCCCTGCTTCTCGGTCAGGCTCTACAACAGGGTCCGGCACTATTCACACGCCCCGGTACGCTCCGCCGTCCACCAGGATCGTCTGTCCCGTCGTGTAGCTCGAAACGGGCGAGCACAGAAAGACCACCAGGGCCGCCACCTCCTCTGGTGTGCCAAAGCGCCCCATTGGAATCGCGGCCTCCGCCTGCCTGACTGCCTCTTGCGTGGTCACGCCCGAGCGTTCAGCTCGCATGCCAACCAGATACTCCTGCCGCTCCGTCCAAATCGATCCTGGACCTACATCGTTGACGCGGATTCCTGCCGCTGCCAGTTCCTCCGCCAGCGTCTTCCCCAATCCGACTACACCGGCCCGCAGCGTGTTCGAGAGGGCGAGTCCGGCGATGGGCTGCTTCACCGAGATCGACGTGAGATTGACGATAGCGCCTCGCGACTGTTCGAGATGAGGCATGGCCGCCCGCATCAGTCGCACCGGCAGCATCAGGAGTGACTCAAACGCCTTCTGCCATTCGTCGTCGCTGAGATCCTTGAACCCCTTGCTCGCGGGCCCAGGCCCATTCGTCACCAGCGCATCCAGCCGACCAAAGTGATCTATCGCCTCAGAGATAAGCTGCTCGACCCCCGACGGCTGCGTCAGATCCGCTGCCACCGGCAGAACTGTGGCGCGAGTCGTGCGTCTGAGCCGCTCCGCTACCGAGTCCAGCTGGTCTTGGTGCCGGCCGTTGATGACCACCTGCGCTCCTTCAACGGCAAACGTCTGAGCCACCGAGGCGCCTATTCCCTTCGAGGACGCGGCCACCACGGCCACGCGATCACGCAGGCCGAGATCCACTGCTAGCACCCTCCAGGACATCCCGCTGCCGCGCAAGCGATGTCTTGAGCTGGCGCGACATCGTCGCCGCTATTACTCTCCCGCCGATCAATCCCAGCAACCCGCGAGGTGCGGCCGCCTCGATTCCCTGAGTCAAACGAGTTCCGCCCGGTATCGCCTCGCAGCGAGTCCACACGCGACCGGTGTACGGGCCGGTAATCTCGATGATTCCGGTATGCGGCGGCTCAAATGCCAACACCCGCGCCCTCAGCCTTACGGTCTTTCCTGCCAATTTCACCACCTGGGTCCACGTTGACCCCGCAGTCACCGGTTCGCCGGAGAAGTCGTCGATTCCCTCCACGGAGGGATTCCATTCCCGGGCGCGACGAGGGTCGGTGACCGCTTCGAATACGCGATCGATCGGCGCCGCGATGTCGATGCTGTGCTCAACCGCGGGCACGACTTCGCTCAGTGGGGGCCCTGGTAGGCATGAAATGCCGCCTCCCGCGGATTTTCGTACGTGGCGTTGTTGGAAAGCCACGTGCCGTCGTCTTCTTCCCAGCTCACTCGGTACCCGCTTTCAAACCGCTCGACGCGAGCAAGCCGTCGATCGTGAGCCATGAAGACCACGTGGTTGCTGCCCGAGTCCTGCACCATCGACCATAGGTCGCGAACGGCCCGCTTGAGCTCGTCTTCAACGGAATCCGATTCACCCACGTCTTCGTCTACAGTTGAGGTGAAGGCGCGAGATAGGCGCGACGGAGATTGCGTGGAAGTTGACGTACAGCATGCCCCGGCCGACGGTGAAACGCTGGTCTTTACCATTGGCGGGGCCTTCAGCGTAAAGGGCTCGACCGAAAGCATCATCAGCAAGCTCACCTCCGAGGAGTGGCCCTCCTTCGAGCTTAGCGAAACGGGAGACAAGGTCGTCATTCGGAGCGATCGAGTGGTTGCCGTGCGGGGCGGCACCCGGTCTCGGCGAGCCAACATCGGGTTGACTCCCACCCACTGAGTTCACACCTCCACCACCACGCCGAGCACCATGGGCCGCCGTTTGGTGTGCTCGTAAAGATAGCGCTGCAAGGAATCGCGCGCCTTGTTCTGGATGTAGCTCGGTTCGGCCGCCGCCCCGCTGTGGATTTGCTGCAGGGCGCGGTACAGCTGCTTTCCGGCATCCTCCAGAACCGTCGCGTCCTGGTCCTGAACGAAGCCGCGTTGCACCAGCTCTGGCTGCCTCACCGGCTTGCCGGTCCGGCGATCGACGGTCATCACCGCTACGACCACGCCGTCCTGCGAGAGGTGCTGCCGGTCCCGGAGAACGATGTCGCCGATTTTCCCCACGCCCAGTCCGTCCACAAAGACGTTGCTCGCCGGCACATGACCCCCGAACCGGGCTGATCCCTCGGTGAACTCCATCACCGTACCGTTTGCCGGGATCAGTATGTTGTCTGCCGGTACTCCAATCGTCTCCGCCAGCCGCTTGTGCAAGATCAGGTGCCTCACCTCGCCGTGCACCGGTACCAGGTAGGTGGGATGTGTGATGGCGGTGAGCATCTTCAGCTCCTCCCGGCCGGGGTGACCGGAGACATGCACGTTTGCCTCGGAGCCGTAGATGACATTCGCGCCCAGCTCAAAGAGATTGTCGATGTTGCGCGAAACC
>JBOGSL010000414.1:0-1586 GCA_050695395.1 Chloroflexota bacterium
CGAGAGGGGGAGCCTTGAATCGACGTTGCGCTGTGCGCCCGGTGGCCTTTGTGCTCATCGGATTGCTCTTGACGGCGGCGCAGGCCCAGGCGGCCGGTGCCGGCGACTTCACCAGAATTCCGGATGGGGTGGTGGTGACGCCCGCGGCGGGCGCGGCGAAGAAGGTGCGGCTCGAGGTCCTCTCCCCGGACATCGTTCATGTCACGGCGTTTCCAGGCGAGAGCCTCGCGCTTCCGGCGAGCCTCATGGCGGTGCACACGGGGAGCTCGCATGTCCGGTTCTCGGTGAGCCGCACGCCGGGCGCGGTGGCGCTCTCGACAGGGAAGCTCACCGCAGTCGTGCGACTGAGCGACGGGCAGGTGGTGTTCGAGGACGGGAAGGGGAAGGTCATCGCGAGCGAGATACCGGATGGCCGCTCCTTCCGGCCCGTCACCCTCCATGGCGCGCACTACTATGCCATCCGCCAGCAGTTCGGCTCCACGCCCGGGGAGGCGTTCTACGGCCTCGGACAGCATCAGCAGGGGATCATCGACTACAAGGGCAAGGACGTCACGCTCGCCCAGCACAACATGGCTGTGGCCGTGCCGTTCGTCGTCTCGAGCCGCGATTACGGCATCCTCTGGGACAACGACTCCATCACGCGCTTCGGCGACCCCAGGCCCTGGCAGCAGCTCTCGCAGAGTCTGACGCTGTATGACGCGCATGGGGAGCCTGGAGCTCTCACGGCAAGTTATTACGTCGATGGCAAGCTGGTGCTCGAGCGCAGAGAGGCCAACATCGACTATCAGTATCTCGACTGGAAGGGACACTTCCCGGCGTCCTTTCCGCAGTCGCTCGTCAATCTGCCGCACGTGAAGGTGGTCTGGACGGGCAGGATCGAGGCCCGCAAGGCGGGGCTGCATACTTTCTCGCTCTATGGGAGCGACTACCAGAAGCTCTGGATCGGCGGGCGGGAGATTTTCGACGTCTGGCGCCAGAACTGGAACCCGTGGTTTCGCAACTTCAGCGTCAGGATGAGGCCGGGAAGGCCGTTGGCCATCCGCCTCGTCTGGGACCGCGAGGGCGGGTATCTCACTTTGCTGCACCGGCCGCCGAGATCGCGGACCGAGCGCGACCGGCTATCGCTTTATTCCGAGGCGGGACATGCGATCGATTACTACTTCATCCGCGGCGCGAGTCTCGATGGGGTGATCGGCGGCTACCGCTACGTGACGGGCAGGGCGGTGCTGCTGCCGCGCTGGGCGTACGGGTTCTGGCAGAGCCGCGATCACTACGAGACCCAGCAGCAGCTTCTCGGGGTGGTCGAGAAGTACCGCAAGCTCGGCATTCCGCTCGACAACATCGTGCAGGACTGGCGCTACTGGAAGGATGACGCCTGGGGCTCGCACGAGTTCGATCCGTCCCGCTATCCCGATCCGCGCGCCATGATCGCGAAGGTGCACGCGCTGCATGCGCACTTCATGATCTCCGTGTGGCCGAAGTTCTATACGACCACGGACAACTACGAGGCGCTTGCGGCCCGCGGCTACATTTTTCCACTCAGCGCGCAGCTCGGCGTCAAGGACTGGGTGGGGCCGGGGTATACC
>JBOGSL010000415.1:0-6073 GCA_050695395.1 Chloroflexota bacterium
TCTTCGAGGCGAAGCTCGCGCGTCCGTCGTCGAGTATCCGGATAGAGTGAATCGGGCTCGGGCAAGCGAGCCACGATAACCAGCCGCGTTTCGAGATTGCGGAGCCGCTTTTTCTGACGAGACCAGGCGCGAAGCAAGAGCTCGAGATTCTTGCGGCGCTCGGCTCCGCCCATGTACAGGACAAAGCGGTCGGGCAACACGTATTTGGAGACGACAGACTCCCTTTCGCCTGGCCCGGCGTGCGTGCTGAACTCTTCTCCGGCCGCTTCGGGTGTCACGAAAATTCGCTCCCGCGGGATGCCCAGCACTCGTTCTATGTCTTCGCTCGAGTGCTGTGACACCGTGATGACGGCATCCGCTCGCTTGACGGTGCGTGCCATCACCTCGGAATAGAGCGCGGCGGCGCGGCCCCGATGGTGGCCAGGCATGATCAGCGGAATGAGGTCATGGATGGTCACCACAAGCGGAGCGCTGCTAACCGGAGGCGCCGCGAAGTACAGGGAGTGCAGCACCGCCTGACGTCGGAGGGCGGAAGCGGCGGGAAGCGCCACGGACTCCCAGACGAGCTTCCGCAGCCTGGTGCCCGCGGCCCCCGTAGCCCCATCCAGTGGGGTGCGAAGCCGGATATGGGGCACTTCGAGCGTGGCTCTGGAAGTGAGCAAACAGTAGTCCAGATCCGGCGCGACGACGGGAAGATGCTTTACCAGCTGCCGCGTGTAGGTGGCCGTGCCGGAGTGCGGCGAATCCAGCAGGAGACCGCTCAGGCCGATCTCAGGCATGAAGGGCCAGACTTCGGTACACTGCAACGGTTTCGGCAGCGGTCCGTTCCCACCTAAACCGCATCGCTCGTTCCGGACCCGCCTTGCGAAGCCGCTCAGCCACATCGGCCGATCCAAGAACGCGGTCGATCGCTGCCGCAATGTCTTCCACATTCTCCGGATCGATCACAATTGCGGCATCACCCGCCACCTCCGGAAGCGATGAAGTCCGACTGGTAATCACCGGCGCGCCGCATGCCATCGCCTCGAGAACCGGAACGCCGAAGCCCTCGTAGAGCGAGGGATAGACAAACGCCGCGGAGCGAGCGTACAGCGCGGCGAGAGCGGCGTCGTCCGGCTCGACGATCCGAACCGCACCCTCCGGTAGCCCAGCCAACCGCTGCCGCACACCCTCGAACATCCATCCGAACCTGCCGGCGATGATCAGCGGACAGCGGAGCCCTCGCTCTCGAAGCAGTGCGAACGCGTCTAGCAATGCCGGGTAGTTTTTGCGCGGCTCGATCGTGCCCACGGACAGGATATACGGTTCTTCAACCCCAATGCCCTTGAGCAGGGGCGTCGCTTCGTATTGCTCCATCAATCGAAATGGCTCGGCCACTCCAAGCGGGATCGCCGTAATCTTCTTATCCGGCACATCGAGTAGCTCGATCAGGTCGCGTTTCGTATTCTCTGAAACGGCGATCAGATGGTCGGCTCGCCGAACGGAGCGCGGCACAACCGTCTGCAGATAAGCACGCAGCGTGGGATAGGCGCACTCGGGGCGGCGCAGAAAGGCGAGATCGTGGATGGTCAGGACGCTTGGCCGACCCCGGACCGGCGGAAGGGTGAAATCGGGACTGTGGAAGATATCAAATCGTCCCGTGGCCATTTGAACGGGCAGAGGAAGGCGCCAGCGGTGCCACAGTAGGTTGAGAACCCGATCCGAGATTGGCAGGGGACGCGAGCGAAACCGCCCATTGAGGTGGAGAAACGCTAGCCCGCCGGCCGAGAAGAGGCGAAAATCGATGTCATCGTCTCGCTCGGCGAGCGCCGACAGCAGCTGACGCGTGTAGCGGCCGATTCCGGCGCCCTGCCTCGCCGAGGTGGCGTCAAATCCCACGGTCAGGACCATCTCAGCCCGTCTGGCGGAAGTGCGACCTCTTGCTGAGGAGATACACGATAAAGCCCAGGAAGGCCACGCTGTAATAGCTCACCACTCTGTCAGCCAGGACGACAGCGGCGGCATCAAACTTCGGCACCCCCAGGTAGACGATGAGCGCGCCGAGACCCATTTCCACCAATCCCAGCCCTCCGGGTGTGAAGGGAATGGTGGTGAGGACGGCAGTTCCCAGCGCGCAGAACAACATGGGGGCGAAGGGGACATTCGAGATATGGACGTGCAGACCGAGGGACAGAAAGACCAACTGTAGCCGGCCGCCCTCGAGGAGCCAGGCGGCGATGGTGAGCGCCAGCACAAACGGAATGCGCCGGAAGCTCTTCAACGCGCCGTCTTCGAAGTCGATGTACCGCTGCCGGAATCGATCGGGCACCCACTTCTGGATGCGAGCGCTTTGGGTCTTCATAATCACGAGGATGAGGATGGCCCCGACGGCCAGCGCTACTCCGAGGAGAAGCACGACGTCCAGGTGACCCAGCTTCGACCGAAAGACAATGAAGCCCGTGATCGCCATCAGCAGGACGAGCACGAGAATATCGATGATGCGCTCGGCGACGATCGTACCGATCGTCTTGACCCAGGAGATTTGCACCCACAGCTTGGCCAGATAGGCCCGATAGAGGTCGCCGAGCTTGGCCGGGACGACGCAGTTCACAAACCAGGAGATATAGATGATCTCGGTGAGCCCGCGCGTCGAAATGTTCTTGATCGGGTTATTGGGATCGCCCTTGTAGGCGTTCTCCAGCAGAACCTTCCAACGAAAGCCCCTGAGTGGAAACGTCAGATAGTAAACCACAAATGCGCTGAGGTACAGTCCGACATTGATGGTCCGGATCTTATTCCAGAGGAGCGTCGGATCAATTCCCCCCTTGATGATGACGAAGACGATGATGAGAGCGGCGAACGCGAATGACGCGGCCGTCTTCCAACTGCCGACCCGTTTGCCGATGGAGAGTTCCTGACGCTCCTGGGCGGGCTCCGGCTCTTGCCATTCCTTGGCCGGCTGGGTCGACTCAGGTTCAGTTACTGCCATCGCTCAGCATTCTCGCAGGTTGATTACTCGCGGCCAGACTGGCCGGCACCAGGGCCATGAGGAGCCCCAGTAGCGCCACCAGTCCGTGTACATACAGGACGTCGAACAGGTTATGAAAGCTCGTGGCGACCAGCGCTCCTACCACCCCCAGGATCACGGCGCGAAGGAACGGATCCGTTACTCGGCGCAAGGACGCAAAACTGTACCACAGCGCCGAACCGGCGAACAACAGATAGGCGATCAGCCCGACGATGCCGGCTTCGGCCGCAATATTGATGTAATAGTCGTGGGCATGGCCCAGCGCGGCCCTCCAGCCGGGTAGATGGTAGGCCGGGTACGCCGCCGAATAGTTCCCGATACCGACGCCTAACAGCGGATGGGCGGCGAACATGCGCAACCCGGCGATCCAGTGAGCGGCGCGTTCCACCGCCGAGAAGTTGGAGTGGGTGACGTTGGTGAACGAGACATTGCCCAGCCCGGCGGCGCTAAGAATCTTGTGGAACGGGCCCAGCGGCACGAGTTGGTAACTGGCGAACAGGGCACCGACGGCGGCGGCAAAGGTGCCGAGCCAGACGAGGGCCCGAAACCGTCGAAACATCACGCCGAGAACCACCACCGTCGCAATAGCGCCGGCGAGGAAGGCTCCGCGGGAGGCGCTCGCGAGGATGGCACCGGCGATCAGCACAGTCGCCAATCGGAACCAGGCGCGTCCGCGAGGAGCAAGTGCGCTGAGAGCGATGGCCAGGGGCAAGACCATATTGAGGTAGCCGGCGTATGGGTTCGGCTGGGCGAACGTGCCGTAGGCCCGGAGCAATCCGCTATTGCTGATAACGAACGAGTGGGGGCCGGCTTGCAACGCCACTTGGACGAAGCCCAGAAAGGCTTGGGAGACGCCTGCCAGCACCAGAGCCATTACCACCGCTACGATCTGACTCCGGCTCGTCAGCAGCCGGGCTCCGGCCAGAAAGACGACGCTGAGCTCGAGCCACTTAATGATTTCGGCGACCGAAGCGTGCACGTCGCTCGCCTGAGTTGCTGAGATGATGATCGCCCCCAGGAAGATGGCGATGAACGGGTTCCAGGGCGTATCGGGAAACAGGCTGTGGCGATGCCACGCCGCGTCGACCAGCCATACGACCCCGATGGCGGCGATCAGGATATCCGTGGAGGTAAGCGGGAAGTTGCTGACCGTCAACGGGAAAGCATCACCCCAGGGGGCTGAGAACGCTAGCAGGGCGAATCCCACCACGGGCCAGCGAAGGGTGAGCGCCACGGCTGCTATCGCCGCGGCGGCAAGCACGAGATAATCCGGCGGGGTTAGCCAAATGATAGCCAACGCGATACCGGCGCCAACGAGCAGAAGAACGCGCACGGATACTTGAGGGCCCCGGGCTCCGGGCCACGCGACCGTCGCTCTGGAGACGTTCTCTGCGCTCACGCTGGTTCCGAGTGACCTCGACCCGACGCCTGGAACGATACGAAGCCAAGCAACATCCAGAACATCAGCGATAGATCGGGCAGGAAATACGACTCATCAACCATGCCGTGGATCAGGCCGGCGGCCATGGCCGCGGGCACGCCCACGATCAGCGGGTAGCTGCCCACGGCGCGCCAGATTCGCACGGCCTGTTTCCAGAAGACGATCTCCAACCAGATAAAGGCGGCCAGACCGATGATTCCCGTGCTCAACCAAAAGTCGAGAATGACGTTGTGCGGATGCGAAAGACAGGGCTCGCGCCAATCACGAGGATTCATGTATCCCAGGCCGGAACACTGCGCGTACGTTTGGTGCACGGGTGCGTAGTAATGGATGAAATTGTCGATTCCGACGCCCAGCACGGGGTGTCCCCGCAACATGTGGAGTGAAGAGTTCCACAAATCCACCCGCCGCTGAATGGTCGAGGCGTGGCCATACCGGATAGCGGACGCTACGGCCGGTCCCTTGAGGAGGGCCGCAAACGCAGCCAGGATGACGATGGCCAGGACCAGATATCGCGCCCAGTGGAAGCGGAGCACAAGCAGTCCGAGCCCGACCACGCCGATCGCGAGCCAGGCACCTCTCGAATATGTGAGCACCAGCGGGATAACCAGGGGTATGCCCAGCAACCAGACCCCAAGCCGCCAGCGCGGCTTCAGCCGGCGGGAGAAGAGCGCAAAGGCCAGCCAGATGGGAATGACGCGATCGAACAGGAGGCCCAGATTGTCCGCGCTGCCGTACACGGCCTTCACTCGACTGAAGCTTCCGGCCACCGCTGTAAGGTCCTGGTCCGTGGCGTACTGCGCGAGCGCAATAACACCCACGATCGCTCCGGATGCGATCAGCGCCGCAAAAAGTACCTGCCACTGGCGACACTCGTCGAACACTACCGCGAGCAAAACGAAGTACGCGGCCGGCTCGAGCACCCACTCCATGTAATCGCGCGCCGCGTGGTGGATGTCCGCCGCTGCCAATACCGAGACTCCGGCAGCAAGCACGAGAATCAGACCGGGAATCGCAAAGGGCGAGCGCACTGCTCGATCGAGCGGCAGCCGTCGTCTCGAGGCAGCGCGGACCACCGCGCAGGCAACGGCGATGAGCAGGAAGACCTCGGCCGGAGCAAACTCTTCGTGATGGCTGCCCAACACGATGTGCTTGGGGAGCATGAAGTACGGGAGGAACAGCGGCACCAGCAGCAGGGCCAGGTCGAGGCGCCGCCAGGTGAGCCAAACTACCGCCAGCAGAGCGGGCAAATAGAGGATGGGCCAGGGCGCGAGGTAGAACATGGCCGCCGCAAGCAAGAGAGCGGCGAGGGGACGAACCGTCTCCCAACGGCTCTCCCGGTTAGCTGCCGGAGATCCAGCTATCGATATCGCGCCGCTCATCGATGATCTCGTCGGGATTGAAGAACAGCTCGATCTCGTAGCGGGCAGTCTCGGTGGAATCGGAGCCGTGAATCAGATTCTGCCCTATCTCTAGGGCAAAACGGCCGCGGATGCTCCCAGGAGCAGCTTCGACCGGATTGGTAGCACCCATGAGATTGCGCACCGCGGCAATGGCGTCCGGGCCGGCCAGAACACCGACCGCAACCGGCCCTGAGATGATGAAATCGACCAGCCCCGGATAGA
>JBOGSL010000416.1:0-22884 GCA_050695395.1 Chloroflexota bacterium
TCCTTCTTCAAAAAGTTGGTCGAAACGACCGGACCTTCGGGCTACGAGGCGTCGGCCCAAGCGGTTTGGCGAGAGCGAGTAGGAAGCTCGGCCGAGAGCATCAAAACCGACACACTGGGCAACAGCATCGCAGCTCTCAACCCGAGCGGGCAACCGAGCGTCATGATCGAGGCGCACATAGATGAGATCGGAATCATCGTCAAGTACATCGACGATAACGGCTACATCTATTTCGACCCGATCGGCGGGCTCGATCCGGCGACACTCGCTGGAAATCGCCTCCGCATCATGGGAACGCAGGGTCCGGTTGATGGAGTGATCGGCCGCGCACCGATTCATGTGCTCAAGGAAGAAGAGCGCAAGAAGATGCCTGAGCTTCGTAACATGTGGATCGACATCGGCGCCACGGACAAAGCAGATGCAGAGAAACTGGTGACGGCAGGCGATGCGGGCGGGAGATCGGCCGGCCTCCAGCGGCTCCAGGGCAACATCGTAACTTCGAATTCGCTCGACGACCGTATCGGCAGTTACATCATCGCCGAGGCGTTTCGGAGCGTTGCACAGCGCAAGCCGGCCGCTGCGGTCTTCGCCGCCTCCGCTACCCAGGAGGAGATCGGCCTGCGAGGGGCGCGGGTCGCCTCGTTCGAGATCAACCCGCTCATCGGCATCGCCGTCGATGTCACCTGGACCTCAGACCACCCGCATGCCTCGGCCTCAGAGCTGGGAGACATCCGCGTAGGGAAGGGACCGGTACTCGCGCGAGGCGCCAACACGAATCCGAAGGTGCTGCGTCGTCTGGTCGACGCGGCGAGGGCCGAGGGTGTGGCATATCAGATCGAGGCGGATCCTCGCGGCACTGGAACCGATGAGAACGTCATGCAGCTGAATCGGAGCGGCATGGCAACGGGACTCATCAGCGTCGCCACTCGCTACCTGCACACGTCATCGGAAGTGGCGTCGCTCGATGACATCGACGGAGCAGTTCGCTTGCTGGCTCGATTTGTCATTGATGTTCAGCAAGGTATCGACCTGATTCCCTGAGGTTGCCGCTGCCCGCCGTTCCTTCCGGCGACAGTGAACGAGAACAGCGCCTACCGCACCCCGTAGATCAGCTGCCGAATCGCCTGGACATCGAACCGCACACGGGCCCTCTGCCTCATGTCTTGCTCGATCTTGTCGCAGCCGTGAATCACCGTGCTGTGGTTCCTGCCGCCCAGATGGGCGCCGATCTCGTTAAACGAGAGCTTGATGTCCTCGCGAAGCAGATACATTGCCACCTGCCGAGGATAGGCTACGTTTCGGCTTCGTTCCGGGCTCGCCAGTTGGGTCCCCTTGATCTGGAAGTAGCTGATCACTCCCTGGATCACATCCGCTGGGCTACACCGCCGTTCGTCCTCGTCATCGCCCAGTAGCTCGCGCACCAGATCGAGATCCGGCTCGAGCTCGCGCAAATCCGCAACCGCCAGGATGCGATTGAGCGCGCCCTCAAGTTCGCGCACATTGCCTCTGACGCGAAGCGCGAGGGCGCTCAGCGCGCTGGGCGGCAGATCGCGGCCGAAGCGCGTGGCTTTGCTCCGCAGAATGGCCAGCCGCGTCTCCAGATCGGGCGGCTGGATGTCTGCCACCACGCCGCAGGAGAAACGGGAGCGAAGCCTCTGCTCCAGGCTGCGTAGCTGCTCCGGAGGTCGATCAGTCGTGATGACCACCTGCTTCCCGCTCTCGTAAAGGGCATTGAATGTGTGGAAGAACTCCTCCTGGGTGGCCTCCTTGCCGGCGATGAATTGAACATCGTCAATCAGCAGGTAATCGAGGCTTCGGTACCGGTCGCGGAACTCGGGCATGGCTCCGGCATGGAGCGCGCCGATAAGCTCGTTGGTAAACGTTTCTGACGTGACGTACAAAGCCGAGCGTCCGCCCCTCTCGTGAACTGCTTGCGCGATGGCCTGCAGAAGGTGCGTTTTCCCCACACCGACGCCTCCGTACATCACGAGAGGGTTGTAGGTCGCCCCGGGCGACGAAACGCAGGCAAGGGCGCCGGCGTGGGCGAGCCGGTTTCCGCGTCCGACGATGAACTCGTCGAAGCAGTAGTGAGGATTCAGCGCGCCTCCCACGAACCCCGTCTCGTCGGCACACTGCTCTTCGGCGACCGCTTCGATCGAGTAGCGTACCGCCAGCTCCGCGTGGCCCGTCATGTTAAGCGCACTTCGCATCACCGGATGGAGGCGCTGTTCGAGCCAGTCGCGCGTGTATTCGTCAGGGGCCGTCAGGGACAGCTCATCATCCACCAGCTCGATCGGCTCAACGCCTTCGAACCAGGTACGATAGCCGGCTTCTCCGAGAATCGAGCGGAGCTGACCCGAGACCGCACGCCACATATCCAGCAGGCCGGCCCGGCCGCCCGCGACGTTTGGTCGTACGTTCTGCAGGAGAGTCGGGGCGAAGTTCGCGCAAATACGAGCCCGCTCGTCACCCAGCTCGACGGCGCCGCACCAGGCGCTTCCGAGTTGGGGTTCATGAAGGGCGCGACAACCGGAACACAGCCGTGACGGCTCATGCACGGCTATAGTCGTCAGAGCGCCTCTCGCCAACTCGAGGGTTGCCGTGTAGCACGCGGCGCAGAGCACTCGGTCCCCGAAAGAACGCGCCTCCGAAGCCGGGCACTGCGACTTGCAGCGACCGCACGTCTCCGTGCCGACTTGGGCGGGGACAGGAAATTGAGTAGGCGCGCCCTCGGCGGGCACACCATCGAGCACGACTTCCGCGGATTCGACCAAGAAGACCTCACGGGGGTGATCAAAGGTGACGCTCGTAACTTAGCGGTTACAGCCGGTTCGTGCAACGGGTCTTTTGCCACGTTCGCGGCTTACCGGCGCGGCAAAGAGGAAGCGATCCATGAAATGGAGAGGGCATTGACAATAATTCGCGGTCATTTCGCGAGAACTGGCCGAATGCATCCGGGCGTGGAAAAGTTTGGACAATTTCGTGCACGAGCGGTGGAGTCTTTCACGCCTTCTTGAAGTCGCAGCAGGACACGTCGTCAGGCCGCAAACCGCACTGTTGCAAGACATCGGCGACACTACACAGAGGCAAACCCACCACCGCGTTGAAGCAGCCTCTGACCTCGTCGACCAGGGCACCTCCCAGCCCCTGCACCGCGTAGGATCCCGACTTATCCATTGGCTCGCCCGAATTCGCGTACGCCGCAAGCTCCGCATCCGCGGAGTTACGCATGTGGACGGAGGCCCGTCCGGTCGATTGATGCACGTCGTCGCCGCAGATCGCGGCCACGGCCGTGATTACCTCATGCCACCGCCCCCGAAGCAGACGGAGCATCCGCAGGGCGTCGTCGGGATCGCGGGGCTTTCCCAGGATGTGCTGATCGACAGCGACAACCGTGTCTGCCCCAAGGACCGTGTCTCCGGAATGGAGTCGAGCAACCGCTCGAGCCTTGGCAAGAGAAAGAGATTGGGCATATGACGCGGGAGATGCGCCAGGAGCGGGAGGCGGCTCGGCAACACCGCTTGCCACAACTTCGAATGGCAGGCCAAGCTCCTGAAGTAGCACTCTTCGACGAGGCGAAGTCGATGCCAGGATGAGTGTCACCGTTCGAGGTATGCCAGGGACTCGACGTGGTAGGTCTGCGGGTAAAAGTCGAAGATCTGCAGGTCCAATAATCGAAAGCCACGCTGTTGTAAGTGCGCCAGGTCGGTCGCAAGAGACGCCGGTGCGCAAGACACGTAGCAGATGCGCGATGCGTTCTCGGCGAGCGCGGCGGTGACCGCTGCGCCAAGGCCGGACCGCGGCGGATCGACGATCGCGAGATCGATTGACGGCAGTTCCATCAGCGCTCGCTCTGCGTGAGCCGCTACAAAAGACACATTCTCAAGGCCCCATTCCGCCGCCGTCATCTTCGCCGCCTCGACGGCCGCAGGATCGAGTTCGATCAAGGTGAGACGCTCCACGAGATGAGCGATCGATAGACCGAGCGCGCCCACTCCGCCGTACACATCCGCCACCTGGCCAAACTCACGTCCACGAACTCGATGCGCCAGCTCTCTCAGCAGCCTGGGAAGGAGGTCGAGATTCGTCTGGAAGAACGAGCCGGCGGGCAGGTACATGGACCGGTCGCCGACGGCTATTCGAGACACGAGATCGCCGGTCAGCGGGACGGGATCGCCGGACCGGTGACGAAACGCGACGCTCGCAACGTCCGGCAAGGCGGCAAGGACGCTTGCGACCTGCGGAAGCTCGGGATTCGTCTCGAGCGTCAGGCCCGTGACGGCCTGGATAAGGATCTGCAGCTTCGGTTCGCCGGCCCCGACGACGACACAATCGAGCCAGACCTTGCCATGATAGTTCGGCAGCTCGCCCGCCCTCAAGAGTCCGTTGAGCGAGTCGGCCAGCCGTCCGATCAAGGGGTGGGAGATAAGACAATCGTGCAGCTCGACGATGCCGCGCCTCCCCTTCGGACGAAATCCAGCCTCCCATCCGATCGCTATCGCGGCCGTCCGGCGGTAGCGCCAGGGGTCTTCCATGGAGTGCGCCGCGCTTATGGCGCAATCTACGCCGGCCCGTTGCAGTTCTCGCTCCACCAGCAAAACCTTGGTCGCGACCTGCGCCGAGTACTTGAGATGCTGCCACTGGCAGCCGCCGCATCCCAGCGCATAGGCGGGACAGGGTGCATCAATCCGGTCCGCGGACGGCTCTATCACGTCATGAACCATCGCTTGCTTGCGCCGGCCGCGCTTGCGCACTTCAACGATCGCCCGCTCCCGCGGCAGGCCGCGATCGACCAGCACATCTCGGCCATCCAGTCGGGCTCTGACCGCACCTCTCGGCCCCCAATCGTCGAGGTTGACCTCGACCAGGGCGGCCTTGTCTTGCTTCAGCATTATGTCGAGCGACATGTCACAGGATACCAACTCGGGGCTCGGACACGAGCCCACCTGGTGCTCGGGTGAGGGCACTCGAGGGCACGTTTCGGCCGCCGCAGAGCGGCCGCCGTCGACGGCCGCTACAACGGTATCTGAAGGGGTTCTGACAGTAGGTGTCGAGAGGCGTGCTTGGCGAGGTGACTGTGGGAAAAGATCGTCGTGGGGTGCACGGCCCGCAGAAACGAAGAATCCACTCCCACTTTGCCGTCGATGATGAGGGTCCGCGCCGGCAGCCTCACGTTCCTGAACACCGCCTCTCTTTGCTCGCGCAAGCTCGCCACGCCTGCCATCAGCACGTGGACGCCCCGCCCATCAAGCCGCAGCAGTCCGGCCGAGTCCTGCGGCAGCGAGTACAGTGCATCCGGACCGATGCTCGAGAGATTCATTCCGGCGAGCTCGATTCGGGCACCGGTTTGCAGCCGGTAGACCGGAATATTGCGGCTGCGAAGATCGGCCCGCCAGGTAGCGTAGGTACCGCTGGGGTACTCGACTCCCGCATCGAGGACAGAACCAATGTGGTAGTGCTGGAGCACGGCTTCGAGAGACGAAACGTTCTTGGCTCGCGGGTCGGTCACGACTACCAGATCGATGGTCCGTTGACGGTAGGGAAGGAGATCACCGAGGCGCTCCAGTAACCGGAACGGCCGCGGCGATCCATCAATCAGCACGGTGTGGCCGCCTTCTCGAAGCAACATCGCCTCCCCGGTCCCGAGAGAATACAGGGACGCGGCGGACGCTACCGGAGCCACCACGAGCAGCAAGCCAAGAGGAAGGACGGCGGCCGCGGAAATCCCCAGCTCTCGACCCCGATGTGCCCAACTCGACGGACTCTGCGCGGATAGATAGCGAAAGACGCCGTACGCAGCCGCGATTATCACGACATAGTACGCGGTCGAAAGGAGCGGCGAGAGCGACATGGGGACCGGAGCGCGCCATCCGGCGAGCGCGGTGGCCAGCAAGATGATGGCTTTGAGCAAAGCGAAGGTGAAGGCGCCGAGAGCAGCGCCAACCGGGGCAAGAGGAGAGAGGACGCCAAGCAGAAACCCTGCCACGATGAGAAACGGTAAGAGCGGCAAGACGAGCGCGTTTGCTGGTGGCCCGGTGAAAGAGAACAGGTGGAATCCAGAGATCACGATGGGGAACGTCCCAATCTGGGCGGCGATGCTCACGCAGAACGCTTCTCTTAGGGGCGACGGTAGAAAGCGAAATACTCGCAGCAACGGATCGGCGAAAAGCACGATAGCCAGCGTCCCAACCACCGACAGCTGGAACCCGATATCCCAGACAATCGACGGATCGATCAGGGTCATGATGGCGGCTGCCGCGCCAAGCGACACCAGCGCCACGGTCCGCCGCCCGAGAAACACCGCGATGAACACAAGGGCCCACATGATGCCGCTGCGCAAGCCCGAGGCCGTGGCACCCGTCAGCAGCACGTAACCGCCCAGGCCGAGTAACGACACAAACAAGGTCAGCAAGCCGCTTCTGAGCCGGCGGGCAAGCTCGTAGAGCGTCCCCGCAACCATTGCCACTTTGATGCCCGAGATGGCGATCACGTGGATAAGGCCGGTGGCAACGAGGATCGGGGCAAGATCACCGAGCGACGCGCTCCTGGCTCCGAGCGTGATCGCGATCAAGAGGGCGGCCTCCGGCTCAGGAAGCCGGCGATTGATCCCAGCCTCGATGTGCTGGCGCAACTCGACCAGCCAGCCGAGCGGTCCAACGCTCGTGGGCCCAAGGTCGAGTAGGCGAGGATAGCTCATCTGCGAGTAGATTCCTCGCCTCGCGAGGATGTCGGCGTAGGGGACGGCGCCGTTCACCGGCGCCTCGAGTTTCCCCTCGAGCGAAACCCGATCCCCATAGTCGATAACCTCGCTGCTCGTCGTATGCAGCTGGAGCTGGCCGCTGATGGGTATCGTTTTCGTACCGCGTTGAATCGACTGAATGGTAAGGACGTAGTTCGCGCCGGTATCTCGAATATCCGGTTCCTGGCTCACTACTCCGGTTAGACTGACGGCCGACCCGTCGTAGAAGCGAAGCTCACGAGGTGTGGCCGGGCCTGCGTGGGGCACGCGAAGCACGCCCAGGCAGAGACAGCAGCCGACCAGCAAGACCCACGCATGGTTCGGCCGGCGTAGGAAGATAATCAGCGCGGCCACGAGCGGCGTGATGATTACCAGTAGGAACGGCAGCCCGGATGAGCCCAGCACAACGCCGGCGACAAAGGCCGCCGCAAGCCAGGCTATTAGCATCTGGAGGCCGCTTCGAGACGGCGGTCTTTAGGAGTTGTTGTCCAGGCTGAGAACCAGATTCGGGCTCTTGATTTCGTGGTCGGTGCGCGTCGGAATGACCGCGGTTCCCACCGCGAAAAACTCGATGACGTGCGAACCCCAGCCGTGGCTGCGCTCGTGGATTTGTACCCCGACGATCCCCTCTGCCTTATCAGCCTCGGCCTCCGCCTGCATGCGCTCCATCGCCAACTCGCGCGCATCGTACAACGCCTGAGTGTAATTGGGCATCTCCTGGTTCTGGCCGATTTGCTTGAACATGGTGCGCAGACCCTGATGCGCCACGTGATAGACGCAGTTGCCCATCACCATGCCGACGGGCCGATAGCCGGCGGAGAGCAGCGTCCAGAAGTCCTGGCCGGAGAGGTCGCTGGTGAACGGGCGGCCGTTGGGCGCGCGGTGAAGCTCTCCGCCGTGGTGTTTAACGGCGGTGCCGATGGCGATAAATTCGGCCAGATGCTCTCCCCACTCGTACCGGCCAACTTCGAGCCGAACTCCTACGATACCGTCCGCTGCGAGCTGATCAGCCTCCTCCTCCATGCGCGTCATGGCCAACTCTCGCGCGTGGTACATCGCCTGAGTCAGCACATCCATCTCCTGGTTTTTGTTCCAGTTTCCCTGTTGATAGCCGATGTGATAGATGGAGCTTCCCAAAACAAGCCCTACCGGATCGAACCCGGCTTGCTTCACCAGCAGAAATTCATTCACCGAGAGATCGCTGGTAAAGAAGCCCTTGGCGACAGATTCGCGCATCTTCTCGATACGCTCCCTGCCATGTTCGGGCACCCCAGTGAGCGACTTGGCATCGTAGGTCATGCGGTTCTTCCTTTCGGCTCGTCAGAATCTACAGCGTGAGGACAGTCGACACCGCTGGGATCTGCTGCTCGGCATCACTTTCGATAATTGCCGTGCCCAGCGCGTGAAACGTGAAGATCATATCGGTCCGGCTTCCCCCGCCGGAGCCCGCTTCCTGCTCGACGTGAGTCTGCTCGATCTCGACGCCGACAACTCCGGTCGCGCCGAGGTGACGAGCCTGTGCCTGCAGCCGGTGCATAGCTGCGTTGCGAGCCTGATACAGGCCCGCGGTGAAGTCTTGCAGTTCCATGTTGGCGTAGCTGCCGTAGAAGGAGTTGGCCATCTGCGTTTGCCAGCCGCCCATCACGTAGTACACGGTGCTGCCCGCGGCGACGCCGAGCGGCCAGTACCCGGCCTGGTGGAGTTTCCAGAAGTCCTGGCCGGAGAGGTTGGTGACCGCCGGGCGTCCCTCTGACAGTCCCGGAACCCGCACCGCAGTTCCCAGTGCGCTGAATTCGACCAATCCGGGCGCGAAGTCATAGCCCCCGCGATCGATCCTGACGCCGACCACGGCATTGGCACCAACCCGATCGGCTTCCTCCTCCATCCGCTTTAGCGCTATCTGTCGCGACTCATTGAGAGCCTGCGTCATGGCCTGGAGTTCCGTGGAGCGCCCGAACCCACCGAACGATCCACGGGGCATGTTCTGCCAGCCGACATGATAGACAGAGCTTCCCATCACCTGGGAGATCGGCTTCACGCCGGCCTGGTCGGCCAGCACAAATTCCGCCACCGATAAATCCGAGGTGAACAGCCCGCCGTGCTCGCGCATATCATCCAGCCGGCGTTGTGCCTGGACGGGAATTCCCCCCTTCCGTAGCGACTCGAGGCTCGCTTCCTGGTCTCTCTCTTGAGCCTCGGTCTGCTGATTTCCCCGGTTCCCAAAGAGTGGAATCTCGCCCTCCTACGCGCCCAATATCCGATGCAGTGCCTCTCGAGCCTGCTCGCTGCGCTGCGCCCGGCTAGCAATCGCCGTGCTCAGCGCATCGATCCACTCGGCCAGCGACAGCGGCTCTGTCTTCAAGACGATTCCTCGCACGATTTTGGCACGCCTCGGCTCGAATCTGCTTTTGTCCACAGCTAGATCGTAGCGCTCGTCACCCAGATCAATGGCCACAGAGCGCACTTGTTTCTCCGAGGAGAATATGCCCTTGCTCTTTCGTTCCACCCTGGTTTCTGCAGGCAAGGCAGCCTCCAGCTTGTCCGCGAGCACATCGGCAAACATACTCAGGTCCTGAGCGTCAGCCCGTAGGGACGCCGCCAGTAGCTCGAAATCCTGATCAGCCAAGGTCGGCTGCCGTTGCTTCACCACTCGCAGTCGCATCTCTTCCCTTCGCACGGCGTTCGAAAGCGTACATGTAACCGTGGCCTCGCACCGTGCGGATGAAGCGCGGATGATCCAGGTCCTGCTCCAGCTTCTGGCGCAAGCGATGGATGTGAACTTTGAGCAGATCCTGCGCTTCCGATTCCGGAATGCGTACCCCCAGGATCTGCTGCATGATCTCCCCGCTGGGCAAGACCGTGCCCGGCCGTTCCGCGAGGATGCGGAGGACCGAGAATTCGGTCGGAGTTAGAGAGACCGGTCGCTGGTTGATCTCCACGCGGCGCTGCTCGAGATCGATTCTCAAGTAGCCCAGGTCGATGATGGTCGGCGCCGCCCTCTCCTGACCCAGTCGGCGGAGAGACGCGCGCATCTGCGCAGCCAGCCAATCGGGCTGGTACGAAGGCGCGACGTAATCAACCCCGATCTCAAGCAAGCCCACAGCTTGCTGAACGTGGACGCCTGGCCAGACAACCATCAACAGCGTTCGGGCCGTGGCCTGGCTCATGGCGGTCAGACGGGGCAAGTTTGACGCGTCGGGCGACCCGAGAATCAGCGCTATATCCGGCTGGGAGTAAACAATGACATCGGCGAGTTCGTCCTCGCTGCTTACCTGGAAGGCCTGGAACCCACGGGCACCAAGCAAGTCCAGCAGATCAGGGCCATCGGGCATCTGTCTGGTGAGTACCGCTATTCGCTTACCAAGCGCCATCGGAGAGACTGTAGCACACTCTCAGTGGTAGAGATGGTGCGTCAGGTAGACCCCATGCTGGCTCAGGGAGTGTTGGCGCAGCGCGTCGACGTCCGCGGAGCGACGGCCGGACACGGCGCTTTCCGCCGCCTGCAGCGCGTTGTCGCTCCGGATCAGGCTGTCAGATAGAACTACTCCGTCTACTGCCGCAGGTACCTTCAAGCCGAGAAGCTGCTCGACGGTTGGAGCAATGTCAACGAGCTTCGCGGGAAAAGTCGAGACTCCATGTCGCACGCCCGGGCCGCTGATGATCAGCGGAATATGCTGGACGCTCCAGGAGAATCCACCGTGCCAGCCCCAATGAGGACCATAGCCCTTGACTCGAATACCGAGGGTGTCTTCCTCGTAGGGCATGATAACGTCGGGTCCGGAGGAGGAATCGAAGGTATCGCAAAGGTCTAGATAGGCGCGTGTAACAGCGGGCCCTAGTTTCGTGGCGGTCTCCGACTCGGCCTTGCACGTAAAGCCATTGCCGTCGGGGACCTTATAGAACACTCCCTCCACGTGGCCGAAGTGCTGGGTCTGGAGCTTCGCGGCGACTTCGGGTGCCTCGGCGTTGTCTTTGAGATAGAGGTAGCCGGCCGTAGTTGCGGAGAATTCCTCCTCCATCTCCGGATCGCCGGTCGCTGCGACAGCGCGGTACATCTTGTGGATGCGAGCGATCCGGGTGTTGGGAATCATGCCATGATCGGCGGTGACCAGAAAGATGGTGTTCTTGTACAGGCCGGCCGCTTTGTATGCGTTGATGATCCGGCCGATGTCGCCATCCAAGGGCTTGACGACACTGCGCATGGCATCTGGGCTGACGACTCCGCCAGAAATATGTCCTTCGATGTCCGGTCCTGGAAAGTTGATTAGCTGGGCGCGGGGATGAACCGTCCGGAGGAGTTGAATCGCGAGCCTGGCAACGAAGTGGTCCTGCTGTGCAGGGTAAGGCGGCCGTTTCAGGTCCGCCTTCCAATACTTCGAGCTTTTGGGAGGCACGTGGGGCCCCACCGCGGTTGTTCGGATTCGCCACTGCTTGCCCGAACGAATCGACTTCTGCGATGCCTTGCCCCACAAGATGTAGTCCGCTCCGGTGCCCATGGCATCAGAGGCGTAGTATTTCTCGCCGCTCATGCTGTCGGTGATCGCGCCGGGCCATTTCTTGTGGATGAGGTCAGAGATCGTGGGCGCGCCGCCCGCCTCGATCTGGCGCTCCATGTCGCCCGCTGCCAGCTGACGAAGGTCCGTGGGCATCCAGGTGAAGCCCTGGCCGGTAGGATTGCGCCAACCGAAGTCGATCACGTTGTGCTTGCGCGGATAGACTCCCGTCGCGATGGTGGCATGGCCGGTTGGCGTCTCAGAGGTAAGCTGGCCAACCCAGGCCCGGCGGTACGTCATGCCCGAGGCCATCAGAGCGTGAAGGTGAGGCATCGGAGCCAGATTCATATAGTCCGGCCGGAATCCATCCATCACCATGAGGACCAGACGAGGCGCTATCCCGGCCGACGGCGTCTCGGCTCGGCTGGCCGCGAGGCTCGCCAGCCCCGCTGCCAAACACAACGCGCCGGCCACGGCGATCATCAACCCCTTTTTCAAAGAATGCGCTTGCCCAGGGCCGAAAGAACGAACTGCACGGCAAGCTCACCCGTACGATTGTGTGTGTCCAGAATGGGATTCACCTCGACGACGTCCATTGATACTAGTTGTTTGCTCTCGGCAAGTAGCTCCATAGCAAGGTGAGTTTCACGATAGTTCAGACCTCCTGGCACCGGCGTCCCGACGCCCGGCGCCTGGAGAGGATCGACCACGTCCAGATCGAGGCTGAGGTGGATACCGTCAACGCCGTGCGACGCTCGCTCGACGGCCAACCCCACCACGTCCGCCAGTCCCAGCCGGTCGATATCGTGCATGGTAAAGACGTTGACGCCGGTTTCGCGAAGCAAGGCGCGCTCCCCCACATCGAGCTCGCGCACGCCGATCATGGCGATGTTTTGCGGCTTGGCCTTCGGCGCAAAGCCGCCTATATTGACCAGCCGTTCGTCTCCCTGTCCGGCGAGGGCGGCCAGCACCATCCCGTGAATATTGCCCGAGGGCGACGTCTTGGCAGTGTTGTAATCGCCATGGGCGTCGACCCAAACGATCCCGATCCGCCGCTCTTTGGCGACCCCGGTAACCGATCCCAGCGAGACGCTATGGTCGCCACCAAGGACCAGCGGAAAATAGTCCGTGCCGATCGCTTCAGAGACCACTGCTTCCAGCTGTTCCGAAACATCGAGGATGGGCTGGAGGTACTTGAGATGGGACGAAGTCTCGGGTGTTGTTTCCGGCAACGGCACGGGAACGTTTCCAAAGTCGCGGGTCGAATCACCGATCAAGCGAAGACGCGGCTCCAGGCCGGCGTACCGGATAGCGCTGGGGCCCATGTCAACGCCGCGTCGATCGGCTCCAAGGTCCATCGGAGCGCCAATAATCCCAACGTTCACGGAGCAAATAGCCCCTTTACATATCTCCGGAGGGCATGATACACTCCGGCTGAAAGAATGGGTTCGGGCGCGACCCGACCCAAACTGAGGTATTTGTTGAATGAGGCCAGAGTGGCATGCCGCTCCATGGCCTTCGCGGTCTTTACCGGAAAGGAGGTGCAATGTACGCACCCGCAGATGAGCTGTCGACCAAGGATGGTGTTCTTCACAAGCATCTAGCACTCGAACCGGAGGAGCCGGCTCCGGAGCATCACGATCCAATCTCGCAGCTCGAAAACGAGCAGGCGCAGGACGCTGTTCGTCTGTATCTCCGTGAGATAGGCCGCGTTCCGCTACTCAAGAAGGCCGACGAGGTTCGACTGGCTAAGGCTATCGAATTGCAGCGCTGGATTACCAACGCGCTTGACGACGATGACGAGCGCGAGCGGGTCGAGAGCGATCCGAAACTCGCCTTCGAGGGCCTTGACCTTTCTGACGACGACTTCAAGATAATCCTCAGTTGGGAAGTCGTGGCCATACAGCCCTATCTCTATGCCGGTCAAGAAGCTCGCCGCCAGATGATCGAGGCTAACCTTCGGCTGGTGGTAAGCGTGGCCAAGAAGTACCTTGGCCACGGCATGAGCTTGCTCGACCTAATTCAGGAGGGGAATACCGGCTTGATGCGCGCAGTCGAGAAGTTTGACTGGCGCCGTGGCTTCAAGTTCTCCACCTACGCGACCTGGTGGATTCGCCAGGCGGTGACCAGGGCAATAGCCGATCAGGCCCGGACGATCCGGGTGCCCGTCCACATGAACGAGCGCATCAGCCGCTACAACCGCGAGATGATGCGCCTCTCGCAGCTACTCGGCCGTGATCCCAAACTAGAGGAGATCGCCGAGGCCATGGAGATGAGCCCCGAGAAGGTCGAGGAAATCAAGAGCGCCATCCGCGTCCCCATCTCGCTGGAAAAGCCGGTGGGCGACGACGAGGAGAGCATGCTGGGCGATTTCGTCGAGGACGAGTCGCACGACCTGGAGGAGCTTGCCGCCAAGGGTGTTCTTCGCGACGCAATCGACGAAGTTCTGGACAAGCTGAGCGATCGCGAGGCAGGAATCATCCGTCTCCGGTTCGGGCTGTCGGGCCGGCGCCCGCAGACACTTGAGGAAGTGGGCGGCCACTTCGGCCTCACCCGAGAGCGCATCCGCCAGATCGAGATCGAAGCGCTGCGCAAGCTGCGCCACCCCTCAATCACGCGCAAGATCAAGGACTACCTGGACTAGGGAGTCAGGAGAGGGGCCGCCCGGCGGGGCGGCCCCTTTTTTTGTTTGGGGTCATGCCGTCTTGGCATCGACATCCTTGATGAATCGAATCAAGCCGTCCATGTAGACTTCCTGGTCGTCGTAGATGGCGAGGTGGCTGCCCTCCGGACAATAGAGATACCGGCCGGATGGCATCGCGTCCGCCATCTGTTCCATGTGGGCCGGGTCCATGGTGTCATACCGAGCCCCCACGACGAGGGTCGGAACGTTGATGTCCTTAAGGTCGTCGGTGCGGTCCCACGTTGCCAGCTTTCCACTGATTCCCAGCTCGCTCGGCCCCTGAAGCGGAATGTAGACGTCGGGATTGAGGTGGGCGAACGCTCGATTGAGCGGATCGGGCCACTCGTCAACGGGCATGCGCAAGATGTGGTTGACGTAGTGATGGTTCAGGAGCAGCTCCATGAAACGCGGGTTGTCATAGTCGCCCGCGGCTTCGAACGCCTGGATTTCGGCGAGCACGGTTGGATCAATCTCCGGCATGAGCACGGTGCGAGCATACTCACCATACTGGGGGGCACTGGCCATCATGTTGGAGATGATCAAACCCTTGAGTTGCTCCTGGTGGGCGAGCGCATACTCCGTAGCCAGGAGCCCTCCCCACGACTGGCCGTAGAGGTAAAAATTCTCTCGGTCGAGGCCGAGGGCCCGCCGAACCTGCTCGACCTCGTCGACAAAGCGCGGAACCTCCCACAGCTCGGGCTCGCGAGGCTGGTCGCTGTAGAAGGAGCCGAGCTGGTCGTAGTAGTAATACTCGATGCCTGCGGCCGGAAAGAAGCTGTCAAATGCTTCGAAATACTCGTGGGTAAACCCCGGCCCGCCATGCAGCAGTAAGACCTTAATCCGCGGATTGTTTCCGACCCGCTTCGTCCAGACGCGAAAGACACCTTTCGACGTCTCGATGGGTATCAATCGCACCCCGCCGCTGAGCTTGTCGGCGCGGGCCAAATTGTCGAAGTACGTCGCAGGGACTTCACTCCGCTCCATCGCGCAGCCTCCACCAATCGTCGAAGTGACCAATAGTACTCCGGTCGCTACCGCTTGCCGGCGAGGCACGGGCACCGGCGCAAAATGTACACGGGGCTGAACGCCTCGTAAACGTAGCTCGTGGCTCTGTCCCCGAGCTACGTCTGCCGGGACAGAGCCCGCTACGTGTGGCGCCAAGCACCCCTACGACGGCACGGCCTCGCTCGCCGTCAGGAATCTCCGAAAACCGGCCGACTCTTACCCGCTTAGTATTCGACTCGCCGGATTTCCCGAGGGCGGCCCAGCGTAGACCCAGTCGATCTGGTAGTTGTTGGCACTGTCCCAGGTACGGAAGAAGGCCTCGTCCAGACTCACGTAGTGGGCATTGGGCTCGGGCGATGTGGGATGCACCGAGGAAATAAGGTGCCCCTTGGCGTCGTAGGCCATGCAGGTGACACCCAGCGGCTTCTCCGTCAAATAGTTGAGCGTGGAAAGCTGATGCGGCGACCAACCCGGATACGGATTATCCACGGCGACTTCGAGGTAGCGCCACTTGCCCACAGGAGGCTTGGTCCACGCCTTCATGATGTCGATCTGCTGACCCTGGCCGGTACCCCAGCTGCACTTCATCCCGTCATCGTCGTACTCCAGCGTCAACGTTCCTCCGTGGTATGAGCCGATTCCGAGGGCAAAGCGGTGAAAGGCGAGGCCTCGCACCCGGGCGACGATAATCGTCCGCGCCGGATCCGTCTGCAGGAGATGATCCAGCTCGATCATGTGGCCCTTCAGGTCGAGCATGGACTGGTCGATGGTGGCCGTTGCCCCGTAGGAATTCACGTGCCAGAAGCCGTCGCTAATGGAGTCCCAGCGAAAGGTGTCGTAGATAGAAGGAGCCGTTCCGGGCTGTGGAATGTAGATGTACGCAGCCGCCGCGCCGGCTACCCCCACGAAGGTAAAGATCACGGCAACAATCACGGCCCGAACCGCAAGGCGACTCACTCAGGCCACCACCGGGACTAGCTCTTCCACGCGACGTCTCTCTTCAACCGGTTCAAATACGCCGAACACTTCTCCTCCCAGGTAGGCACCCGACGCCAACATGACCGAGGAGAACAGGGCGACACCGGCGATGACCTTGTTCTGCCCCATCCACCAATTGAACTCGTTGTCGCCCCACCAAAAGTACCATTGGTTGAGCTCGTAGTCACCGGCCATATCGTCGAGAATCGGGTCTTCATCGGGCGGAACAATCTGAAATCGCTTGCTGTGGAACACGGTATCGTAGCTCATCTGATAGAGGGCGCGAAGCTGGAAGTCGATCGGCATCTCATGGATGTTCCAGAAGTAGCGATAGCGGAACGCGCTCCACTGCCAGGTGTAGCCCTGCGCCTCCTCGTGCGCGATGAGCCGGTACCAGCCTCGCCACTCACCGACCGAGACGGCGGCGAACTGAATGACGAAGCTGAGCAAAATAACCGCGGCGCTGGCGCTCCAGACCACAGTTCGCTTCCTGGCGCGCAGGCTGAAAAGTACTCCAAGCGGTAGAGTGACGTAGGGGAGAATCGGGTAGATGTAGCGGGGACCCCAGGCGGGGTCGCCATGCCAATAGACCACGTTGGCGTAAAGCAGTATGAAGCCGGCGGTCATGACGCCGAAAGCCACACTGACTGCTGGGAAGCGGCGGGCAAAACGTGGCGCGGAAAACACCAACAGGAAAATCACCGGCGTGTACCAGAGAATGCCCTTGCCGGGACTCACGACTAGACCGCCGATGCCCGCGAGAATGGGATTGCCCCAGAAGCGCTCGTGGTGTCCGGTAGCCAGTATCGAACCGAAACGGGCCCAGTTGTACCAGAGATCGAGGGCGATGAAGGGCGCGAGGCCGGCGCCGGCAAGTGCCAGCCGGCGGACACGCGGACATATCCCCGTCGCTCGGCCTCCGGGGAGGATAAGATATACGGCTACCGCAGCGACCCCGATTGCCGCGTCCTGGTAGCGGGTGATGGCTGCTCCGCCCACCGCCGCGCCGGCAAGGACCAGATGGCGCCAGGAGCAACCCTGCTCCCGGAAACGAAAGGCGAGGTACATCCCCAGCAGCAGAAAGAAGGCGACTTCCGTGTGCTCGAGGACGCTCTGCTCGTCCGGCCAGACAGACGTTGCGAAGGCGAAGATCGCGCTGAGAATCAACGATCGACCCAGTCCAAACCCGAGCCGAACCGCAAACAGGAAGAAGATCAGGACCTCGAGCGCGCCGAAGATCGGCCCGACCATCCGATCGATAAAGCCGGTGGTGGGGCCATAGAGCCAGCGCTCGAATTGGGCGAAATTGCTGCCGACGTAGTCGAGCGGGATGATTGCCAGAGGCTGGCCCAATTCGTAGGTCGAATAGACCAGACCGTGCCGCCCGATCGCCTCGCGCGTCTCCAGATACTCTTGCTTGATGTGGCGTGGATAGACCAACGTCCAGTAGGGCAGGTCGAGCTTGCCCTGGCCGTAGAGAGCCTGACCCTGCGATAGGCGGATGTTGGTGTCGCCGGTGGAGTGGATGTCGCCGGAGGCGGTCAGAGCGAAAGCGGCGAAGAAAAAGAGAAAAACGGCTGCGGAGGCAAGGACAGCGCGCCGTCTCGTCGCAGCAACAACGGGGAACGTGGTGGGCGTCAACGAGCCCTCGCCGGCATTGGTCAAAGGGCTATGCCGCCTCTGGGACCTGCGTTACAATGAGCGGCCCAAAAATCACAGCCAACGGAGGAACCAGTGCTCCGGCGTTTATCCCTTGCATTACTCGTCGCATCCGCGGCCTTGACGCTCTCCACTACCGTGTTCGCTCGATCTCATGCTCGCGTGGTTGCCCAGCGCACCGCGGGGAAGCATTCGCATGCAGTGTACCTGACCCACAGCCTCACACCGAAGCATCACTATCGAATTGAAATTTCGGCTCACGGACACCACAAGTTTTCCGGGTTCGGCATCGAAGATTACACATTCTTGAACAAGGGCCATCTTTTCAGCGGGCACAAGTCGTTGACGCTCCGCGGCAAAACCACGCGCTACCTGACCGTCAAGCAACCTCGCGGCGGCTTGGGGTCCTGGCAACTCGCTGTCGACGTATCCGTTCTTACCGGTTCCGAGCTAACGGTGCGCTTTATCGATCAGGGGCGGTAGCCTTTCGCCCCTTGTATCGACGACCTGATGCGCGCTGATCGTCTTCTCCTTGCCACTGTCGTCGCCCTGGCGCTGCTAGCCGGGGGCCTCTCAGTCGCCTCGGCCAAGCTCGGCCCCGGCGTCGACAGTCTGACCACGATCCCGATGTTCGATGGCACGTCGGTCAATACGGAGATAGGCCTTACGTTCACCGAGCCGATGCTGAAGCAGCCGACGGAACGGAGCGTCAGCTTCAAGCCGAACATCGCGGCCAGCTTCAACTGGGTCGGCAACGAACTCATGTTTCTGCCGAAGAGCCCGCTGCGGTACCACACGCGATATACGGTCACCGTCGGTGTTTCGGCTCGCGATACCCAGGGGCGATCGTTCTTTCGTCCCTACCATTCGTCGTTTACCACCCAATCACGGCATCTCATATACCAAGGCACCGCGGGAAATCAGCGATCGCGGTTGGTCGTGGCCTCGCTGGACGGCAAGCGGCAGATCGTGGGCAATCCCAACGTCGGCGATTACTCGCTCTCTTTCGATCGCTCGCTCGTCGTGTACTCGCGCCGGCCGGCGCACGGCAAGCCGGCAGATGAGATCTGGATTCTGAGCCTCGCCGATGGCAGCACGCAGCGCATCTTCGCGCACCGTGGCTGGCAAATCTCCGAACCGCACTTTTCGCCCGACGGGCAGTACGTGGTGTTTCTTGCCACCAATGTTCGCATCTGCCAGAAGTTCTATGGCTGTTTTGTCGATACCACGAGTCCGGTCGTCTACCTCTACAGCCTGCGCAGCCACCAGGTCCGGCCGTTCCACGCCGGAAACGACGTGCCCATAAGCAACTTCATCACCTTCTCTCCGGCCGGCCAGATCGCATACACGGATCTGGGATCCGCGTTGACTCTGGCGGATCCCAACGGCTCCAACCTGGTCCACGTTCCCAATCAGGGCAACTCCCTCGTGTTCTCAGCGTTCGATGCATCGGGCAACGAGGCGGCGTTCGTGGGACAGACGGCGAGCAGCATCGGCGGTGACGTTTTGGTCTTCGTGCATAGCAAGTATGTCGACGTCTCTAAGGGGGTCTACGACTCGGACGCACCCGCCTTCGCCACGTCCGGCAAGCGCATCGCGTATGCGGGTTACCACGGCGAGAAGGGCATCGAGCCCCTGTACAGCATCAATGTCTACGATTTCGCCTCCCGGCACACGCGACGGTTGGCTCTGAGCAGCACCCTGAGCGACTGGTCGCCTACCTGGTCGACGGATGACCGCTACGTGGCACTGGTTCGCTCGCGTCCCCAGGAGGCAATGTACATGGGAAGCGGCCAGATCTGGATCATGCGAAGCGATGGATCAGGGCTTCGGCGACTGGGCGGCATCGGATCGGATCCGCGGTGGCTCTAGCAGGGCGGACGAGCTGATCCGGTCTGTCGCCAAAGAGGTAGCCTTGCCGCGGCCGCGCAGCTCGTCCCTGCCTCGAAAATCCCCTCTCAGTCGACGTCACGGGGACAGAGCAGCGAGCTACGTTTCCTGATCGGCGGGCCTTCCCCTTGACACAAATCGATTTCCCGGGATGTAGAACCTCAGCGGAAGTTCGCTTCCCTGCGATAGCCCTATACGCCTGCTCACCGCTATGTCTTCTGGCCGATAGCCATCGTCGTCGATCCACAGCTCCGATCCCTCGAGGTCCGTGCCGTCCATGCTGACGCTGATGCCGAGCGCCCGGCAAAGCTTGCCGGGGCCGTTTGCCAGGTCGCGCTGCCGTCGGGCGCTACGGCGCTCTTCCATGATGGCCAGCCCCTGAAGCGGCTCCAGCGCCCGGATGAGCACGGCTCCCGCGACTCCCGGCGTCTCGGTCACGACGTTCATGCAGGCGTGGACGCCGTACGACGTGTACACGTAGACATAGCCAGGAGGCCCAAACATGACCGTATTGCGCGGTGTCATGCCTCGATAGGCGTGCGAGCCGGGATCGGTCTGGCCGGTGTAGGCTTCGACCTCCACGATCCGACCGGCGGCAACCCCTTCCGGCAGGTGATGCACCAGAATTTTCCCGAGCAACTCGGGGGCCACGATCGGTGAGGGGCGAGCGAAGAATTCGCGGGGAAGTTTGCTCACCGGCTAGCGAGCCTGGACTGGCGTCGTTTCCTCCATGCGCTTGCGTAGCTGCACGATCTGGTCACGCAACGCAGCCGCGCGTTCGAACTCCAAGTTCTTGGAGGCCTGTTTCATCTGTCCCTCGAGATCCTTGACGAGCCGCGCGAGCTCATGCCGGGGGATATCTTCCTCGACGCGGTACTCAGCCTGCTCTTCGGCCACCGCCCGTACCTGGTCCGACAGGTCGTGAATGGACTTTTGGATCCCGATAGGGGTGATGTTGTGATCTTCGTTGTACTGCATCTGAATGTCGCGACGGCGATACGTCTCTTCGATGGCCCAGCGCATCGAATCGGTGATCTGATCGGCATACATGATGACGTGCCCCTCGATGTGGCGGGCGGCGCGACCGATGGTCTGGATGAGCGAGCGGCCGGAGCGCAGATACCCTTCCTTGTCGGCGTCGAGAATCGCGACCAGGCTCACCTCGGGCAGATCAAGACCTTCGCGCAGGAGATTGATTCCCACCACGACATCGTATACGCCAAGTCGCAGGTCGCGCAGGACGTCCACCCGCTCCATGACATCCATCTCGCTGTGAAGGTAGTGAACCTTGACGCCCAGCTCTCGGAGATAGTCCGCGAGATTCTCCGCCATCTTCTTGGTTAGCGTGGTCACGAGGGCACGCTGGCCGCGTAGCACCCTGGCCTGAATCTGCGCCAGCAAGTCGTCGATCTGACCTTCCGTCGGCTTGACCTCTATAGTCGGATCGAGCACTCCAGTGGGGCGGATGATCTGTTCCGACACCCGGCTACTTCGCTCTACCTCATACGGCCCTGGAGTAGCGGAGACGAAGACAGCCTGGTGAATGCGCTGCTCGAACTCCTCGAAGGTCAAGGGCCGGTTGTCGAGAGCAGAAGGTAAGCGGAAGCCGTACTCCACCAGTACATCCTTGCGCGAGCGATCGCCGTGGTACATGCCGTGAACTTGAGGCATGGCGACGTGAGACTCGTCGATCAGCAAGAGGAAGTCATCAGGGAAGTAGTCGAGAAGCGTCCAGGGTCTCGAGCCGGCTTCGCGACCCGAGAGATGACGGGCGTAGTTCTCAATGCCGGCGCAGAAGCCCGTTTCTTCCATCATCTCGAGATCGAATAGCGTTCGCTGCTCCAGCCGTGCCGCCTCCAGCACCCGTCCCTCGGCCTTCAGAAACTCGAGCCGCTCCTGCAGCTCATCCCGAATGCCGACCATCGCACGCTGCAGCTTCTCTCCGGTCGTGACGAAGTGACGCGCCGGATAGATGTCGATGCTGTCGCGCAGCGCGAGAATCTCGCCGGTGAGTGGATCGAGCTCGACAATGCGCTCGATGGAGTCGCCGAAGAATTCAACACGAATGGCCAGTTGCTCGTAAGCCGGATAGATCTCGACGACGTCGCCACGCACGCGGAAATTGCCCCGGCTGAAATCCATGTCATTCCGCTCGTAGAGGATCGCGGTCAGCTGCCGAAGGAACTTGTCTCGCTTGCGAGTCTCGCCGCGTCGAACCGATACGACCACGTTGCCGTAGGCGTCTGGGTCGCCCAGGCCGTAGATGCACGAGACGCTCGCCACGATGAGGACATCGCTGCGAGAGAACAGGGAACGTGTGGCCGAGAGGCGGAGACGGTCGATCTCCTCGTTCTTCGACGAGTCTTTCTCGATGTAGGTGTCGGAACGGGCTATATAGGCTTCGGGCTGGTAGTAGTCGTAGTAGCTGACAAAGTACTCAACCGCGTTGTCGGGGAAGAACTCCTTGAACTCGGCAAAGAGCTGTGCGGCGAGCGTCTTGTTCGGGGCGAGGACGAGCGTCGGCTTTTGAACCCGGGCGACGATGTTCGCCATGGTGAACGTCTTACCCGAGCCGGTGACGCCCAGCAGCGTCTGCAATCGTTCGCCCTTGAGCACGCCGGCGGACAACTCCTCGATGGCGGTGGGCTGGTCGCCGGTGGGCTGAAACTCACTGACAACACGAAATTCCGGCATGCTCTCCTCGCGGGACATATATTCTAATTGTATCAACCTCGTCCAGGGGCCGTTGTCCGACTCCGTCCTGCAAATCGGCCGTATGACGTCCGGCCCTACAACATCGTGCCGGCCGTTTACTTGCCGAGGGCGCGGCTCACGATGATGCTGATCTCAAAGAGGAAGTACATGATACCCGCGAGTATGAGCGGGGAGAACCAATCGGCCCCGGGCGTGACGATGTTGGCAAAGATGAGGATGGCAAAGAAGGCATAGAGGCGCTTCCTGGCCAGCCAGCGCGACGAAGTGATGCCGACAGCGGAGAGCGACACCAGCACCAGAGGTAGCTCGAAGGAAAGGCCGAACACGACCAGAATGAGCGAGATGAAGCCCACGTAGCCATTCGCAGTCAACAGATACTGCGTCCCTGCGAGGTGGAAGCGGGTGAAAAAGCTGATTGCTAGAGGAAAGACGAAGTACCCGGTCGCGCCGCCGGCAGAGAACAGGCCAAGTGCCGACACTATCCAAACCGGAGCCCAGCGATTGGCAGCTGGACCGAATGCGGGGCCGACGAATGCCCAGAGCTCAAAGACCGAGACGGGAAGCGCAAAGATGAACCCGATGATGATGGCGACTTTGAGCTGCAGCGTAAAGCCGCCGTAAATACTGTCGATCACCAGCTGGCAGTGAAAACCCTTGAGGTGGCCACAAAGCGGTTGGTCGATCAGATCGATCACGTGCGGCGCAAGGAACCACCCCGCCAC
>JBOGSL010000417.1:0-3031 GCA_050695395.1 Chloroflexota bacterium
GCAGTATTCTCTCGCGGCCCATGGCGCTGCATTCACGCCGTCGGCGGCCATCTCGCCGTATCTGCGGCAGGCCATCGTGGCCATCGAAGATCATCGCTTCTACCGGCACAACGGCATCGATCCACGGGGCATCCTGCGGGCCGCCGTGGTGGACGTTACGCAGCGCGGTGTGGACCAGGGCGGGAGTACGCTCGAGGAGCAGCTTGCCAAGCGAGCGATCGTAGGAGACGACGCGACGATACACGGAAAACTGCGCACCATGGCCATCGCCTGGGCGCTCGATCAGGATTTCTCCAAGGAGCGCATCCTTACCCTGTACCTCAACGATGCCTACTACGGCCGCGGCGCCTACGGGCCGCAGGAAGCCGCGCGCACCTATTTCGGGGTCGACGCCGTCCGGCTCACACTTCCTCAGGCCGCCTTTCTCGCGGCGTTGCCTCAGGCACCCTCGGTCTTCGGCGCAAATCCGCTGGGAGCGGCCGTTCAGAGCCGCTACCGGACCGTGTTGATGGACATGGTGCAGCAGGGCATGATTACCGCGTCGGAAGAGCGATCTGCTCTCGACACGCGGCTCACCTTCGCGCTGCCCAATCCGTAACGTCCCCCGCGAAGGGAAGGCGCGAAGTGCCTTCCGTAGGCCGGCTAGCCCCTGCGCCGGCTGCTCGACGTGTAGGGCATGTGCGGTGCCGAGTTGATCCGCCCGCGGGCGTTTGCCTGCGGATGTACGCGGTTGAGGATGCGGAAAGCCTCGGTGAGTACGTGCCGGCCAACCCGCAACGCAAAGCTCTCGTGGCCGACGGCCACGAGTATCCCTACGCCGGTCAGACGGCCCCCACGTAGCCGAGTTCGCCCGATACCGCTTCTGCGGCGCCCTGAGGCTTTCAGATAGTCTCCGATGTGCGAAGTTGTAGGTACTGGTCCAAAGCTTGCAGGAGGCCGAGTCATGAACAATCGACGCGAGCCACGCCCCGGCGCGGCGGTCGCGCTCCTTGCCGGCGCTCTGTTTAGCGCCGCGATAACAGCGGGGATTGTGGTGGCCGCGCGCCTGGCCGCCTCTCATCGCTCGAACGATGACGGGAACGCATCACTGCCGATACAGCCGGCGATCGATCCGCAGATGCCCTCGCAGGTTCCCCACCACTTCACCGAGAATCTGCTCGTCCCGGGATTCACCGAGACGGGCCAGCAAGTCGAGGAAGAGGACGACACCCAGGGCCGCAGCCCGGAAGGCGTCTAGTCCCTAGACGTTGAAGCGGAAGTAGACGACGTCTCCCTCCCGCATGAGGTAGTCTTTCCCCTCCAGCCGCGTGAAGCCCAGCTGCTTGGCCTGCTCCGGCGAGCCGGCCTCGATCAGTTGTTCGTACGGGGTCACCTCTACCCGGATGAAGCCGCGTTCGATATCCGAGTGAATCACCCCCGCCGCTTCCGGCGCACGCGCGCCCTGTCGGACCGTCCAGGCGCGGACTTCAGGGGAGCCGGCGGTAAGGAAGGTCAGCAGTCCGAGCTCGCGATAGGCGGCTTCGACGAAGCGAGAGAGACCGCTGCTCGTCACCCCAAGGCTGGTCAGGTACTCCTCCGCTTCGGCCGGCTCGAGCTCGGCCAGCTCGGCCTCCAGCTGCGCCCCGACCACCGCGACCTCGGCTTGCTGCGCCGTGGCAGCTTCCTGGAGCGACGCCAGCGTGGCCCGGATGCCGCTCTCGTCCGGCACGTCCGGGTTCAGCAGCGCGGGAAGATCGTTTTCCCCCACGTTCGCCACAAAGATCATGGGCTTGAGCGTCAGCAGTCCGAGATCTTTCAGGGCATCGGCTTCCGTCTCCGAGATACCGGCACTCCGCGCCGAGCGGCCCTCGTTCAGCGCGTCACGCAGGGCCTGGAGAGTCTGCTCCTCGCGCTGCGCCTGCATGTCCCGGCTGCGCGCCATCTTGCTGGTGCGCTCGAGCCGCTTCTCGATGCGGGAGAGATCCGACAGCTGCAGCTCGAGCAGGATCGATTCAAGGTCTTGCAGCGGCTGGGCCGGCTCGGGGCCGAAGCCGATGTCGGGGCTCGGGAAGGCCCGGAGCACGATGGCCAGCGCGCTGACGCCCTGCAGCTGAGCCAGAAACTGGCCGCCCAGGCCGCCCTCTTTCGCTCCGCCCTTTGCCAGCCCCGCCACATCGACGAACTGGACACCTGCCGGGACGATGCGTTTGGGGTGATGCATTTCCGCCAGCACGTCCAGCCGCTGGTCCGGCACCGGCACCGTGGCGCTCGAGGAGCGTCCGCCGGCGGAGACGTTGCGACCGGTGAGCGCGCCGAACAGTGCCGTCTTCCCTGCGCCCGGGAGCCCGATAATGCCGACGCTGACGTTCATACTTTGGATTGTATTCGTTGCATTCAAGGGGTAAGGGCGTTATACAAACAGACAGACATGTGTTCAGAGTGGGAGGGAAGAGCGTGAACAAGCTTCGTATCGCAATCCTGATCGCCGTGGTGGCGATGATGCAATTGGTGATTCCCGGGTCGGTATCGGCACAGGGGGCGGTTTCAGCGAACCCCAGTACTGTTGCGCCAGGAGGCGCGACGACCATCTCCGCATCGGGCTTGACGCCGAGCGGTAACTACGACGTGGTGCTGGGCAATGGGCAGAAGGTGAGTGACCAGCAGGCCGGCGCGGCAGGATCGTCCACCCCGGGATCGTTTGCGGTGAACGTTACGATCAATCCGAGCACCACTCCAAACAGCTACAGCATTGACGTGTTCACCGCAGGCAATGACAGCTGGACCTCCGTTGCGCATGGAACTTTCACGGTCTCCGGCAACGTGTCCGGCAACGGTACCGTCACGGTCACTCCGAACCCCGCGCATGCCGGCGACACACTCGTGATATCCGGGAGCACATCGGACCCACAGACGACGGTCGATATCACGGTCGACGTGAAGGAGGCGGGCGTCACTCACACTCAGTCTGCCTACGCCACGACGGACGCTTCGGGCAGCTTCAGCAACGCGCACTTGCTCCTCCCCAGTGACACCGATCCCGGTACCTACACCG
>JBOGSL010000418.1:0-2741 GCA_050695395.1 Chloroflexota bacterium
CAACGCCTGGACTGCCTCGCGCACGGACACCAACGGCTTCGTGAAGACGACGACTTCAGTGTTGTCACCGAGCGTATTCCACGGCACGAGGGTCAGCGCGAGATTCTCGAAATCGCCGGTGACCGCCATGCGAAATTTGCGAGGCGATTTGACGTGTCCCGACGGCGTTCTTCCGGTTTCGGCCGCCGTACCCTCCTTTGCCGCGCCTATCCCCTTCTGCGTACCCGATTCTTCGATCATCTACTCTTCCTACCTGTCTTTATTGTGGGAGCCCAACCTGGACGATGTTCGTGCTTGCCACGCTCTACGGAGTCCCCCTCGGCCAGATGGAAATATGCAGCGGGTATTCGCCGGTGGGAACCTCGGCGATCTCCTTCATGGTCTTCACGTCGATCACGGACAGCAGGTCGCGGCCGGGTCTCACCGCGTAAACTCTCTTGCCGTCGGGAGAAATCGTGAGCCAGGAGCCCTCGATGAGCGGCCGGTACGCAAGGCCGGCCTGGTCCACCAGGGCCAGGTGAATCTCTCCCTCGAATTTCAAGCTGGGCAGCGCGAATCGACGTACCCAGCTCCCCTGCATGACCCAGAGGCTCTTGCCGTCCGGGCTGATCTCGTCACCATGAAAGCCAAAGTCCTTGCCATTGCCGCTGGCGGCTGCGATTCCCTTGTAGGGACCGGTTGTCGGCACAGGATAGGGAACTCGCTCCAGCTCCCTGCCGGTCTTGGCCGAGATCACGACGATTCCGGGATATCCGGCGTAGGAGAAGAATATGCGCCACAGCGAGCCATCGGAACCCGCCTCCATGGCCATGGTCCCGATCTCCTCCTTTCGGCAGCAGGTCCAGATCAGATGGTCGTCGCGGGTGTCAAAGAGGTCCATGAAATGCGCCGGCGGGGACATCGCGAGGACCTCTTGTCCGTCAGGCGACATCCACACGTCGTGAATGCCCCCTTTCGTCCGGATCGTCTTGATGACCTTCAGCGTGGTGGTGTCGATGATCTGCACGTAACCACGCCTCGCTTCGTCACCATCGAGCGGCCAGATGCCCACATAGAGCTTCTTGTAGTCCCGGCCGGGCACCGAAGTGTTGGGACGGGCAATGAGCGGGATCTTCTTGACGATCGCCCCCGTTCTCGTGTTGATCACAGTGACGTTGTGCTCGACGCGGTCTGGCACGTACGCCCAATTTCCATGCCGGGAAAATTCGACCCGGTCCGGGGAGCTGATGCACTTGATCTGGCTGACGATCTTCAGGGTAATCGGGTCCACGATGTCGATGGTGCCGCCCATCATGTCCGAGACCCAGATGTTGTAAGAGCCTCGCCAGTTGCGGCGGAAGTCGCTCGAGCCCCTGGGCCACTGGCTGCGCGTGCAGGCCCGCTGCGCCACGTGCTTCTCCCCGAGCGCCTGCGCCTCGCGGTTGGGCGGCGAATCAGGCGCAAAAATGCGGGCGAAGTAATTGGCCACCACGGGGATCTCCGCCCGGGTGATCGGCGAACCGCGTCTTCTCATCGCCTCGATGAGGTCGTACCACTGCGGCTTCGGCCGGGCGAATGCGACCACTCTCTGCAGATCGTGGCAGAGCGTGCACTTCTCCTCGATGATGGCTCTGCCCCTGCCTGGCGGGAGAAACTGCTCCCAGTACTGCCGCGGCGGTTTCGGGCGCGGCACGACGAAGGATGAGCGAATGATTGGCGGGTGCGGTATGGGCCTGCCGGCAGCGGCGCCCACGGCGTTCGAGGCCTCCGGCGCCACCGGCTTCTGCACCGAGAAGTAGGCCGCAAGGTCGCGGGCGTCTTTCCCGGAAAGCCGCCTCGCCATGGGAGACATGAGAGGATTCCTGCGCGTGCCATCCTGAAATGCCTTGATCTGGGCCACGAGATACCCATACTTCTGACCCGCGAGGTTGGGCCAGGCGGCGGCGCGAGCCGATGTAGGACTCATGCCTTTCAACCCGTGACATGCCGTGCATTGAAAGGCCAGGCTGCTTCCGGCCTCGGCGTGGCTCGCCGTCGCCTGTGGTGAAGCCGTCGGCGGCGCGCCCTTCTGGGCGGAGAAGTAGGCCGCAAGATCACGAACGTCCTTGGCCGAAAGCTGCTGCGCAATGGGTGTCATCACCGGATCCTTGCGAGCTCCGTTGCGGAATGCCTGTAACTGCTCCACGAGGTACGCGTATTTCTGCCCTGCTAGATTGGGCCACACAGGACCGGTACTCGCGCCCTCAAAGCCGTGACACGCGGCGCACTCGCCCGCCCTGCTCCTGCCTGCAGCCGCATTGCCCTGCGCGAAAGCGCTGTTCGACGCCATCGCCAGCAGCGCTGCGAGGGTCACGACCACCTTATTCATAGCTCACCAAGCCTCCGGAGTTTTGCCGGGTCCGCGATGGTGGATTTGGATTCCGCCACCGCGGTGCTCGAGCAAAGCCAAGCACGGGGTTTGCCGTGTCCGTCCGGCGGGGCATCAGTTCAGCCTGAGTTACCCGCAGGATCGGTCAAAAGTCCTTCATCAAAGTAACCCCATATGTCCGGGGCGCGGCATAGGTCCCGTACCAGCCATTGGAGCTCGAGATGAGATTGGCGATGTAGTAGGCGCCGGTGAGATTCTGGCCCCAGAGCCGGATGCCAAAGGGCTCGGTCGCATTCGACCACCAAGCCACCGACGCGTTCAGCAGGAAGTAGGCAGGCGCCACAGGCAGCTCGGTCGGACTGATTGCGTAATCGTCCTGGTACGAGAGTCCGAC
>JBOGSL010000419.1:0-6701 GCA_050695395.1 Chloroflexota bacterium
GTAGTGATGGTTGCGCGCCGAGTTGAGGGTACGTCCGTAAACGTTGGTGGTGGCCGACCGTACGCGATTGACGATCTGATCGGCCGCCATCAAACCTACCTCCGAGTGCTATTTACCGCGAGTAGTACTCCACGATGCGCTGCGGTACGATGAACGCCTCGACGTCCTGAGCCTGGGGCAGGCCGATCACCGTCGCGCTGCCTTCCTCGCCTCGTTGCAGCCATGAGGGTAGCTGCGATCCCGCTCCCAGTGCTTCCTGCACGTCCGGGATTGCTCGCGCCTTAGGGCCAAGCTCGATCACGTCGCCCACTCGGACCTGGAACGAAGCAACGTTGACCCTCTTCCCGTTGACGCGAATGTGACCGTGCGAAACCATCTGCCGGGCCATCGGGCGGGTCGGGGCAAAGCCCAGGCGGTAGACCGCGTTATCCAGCCTTCGCTCCATCAGCGAGAGCATCGTGTCCCCGGTCTGGCCAGGTTGCTTCCGAGCCTTCTCGTATGCATGGTGAAACTGTCGCTCGGTGACGCCGTACATGAAGCGCGCCTTCTGCTTCTCTCGAAGCTGCAGCGCGTACTCAGACGGCTTGTTCCGGCGACGCTTGCCGTGCTGACCGGGCGGCACAGGAAGGCGCTTCTCCAGGCCCGGCGAGCGAGTTCCGAACAGGTTGACGCCAAAGCGTCGCATGACCTTCCATTTGGGGTTGTGCATGGGCATGGGTGAATCAATCCTCCAGAAATAGTAGACAGCGCAAAGCCGTCGTCAACATGCAAATGACACGCAATAATACCACGAGGCCGCCACCGACCACCCCGACAGCAGCTCGGCTCTCTCCGGCCGATGCGCCGGCTCCCGATGTATCCGGGAGCCTACCGATGCTTCTTGCCGCTGCTCTTCCACGCCGTCGCCCGCCTCGTGCGGCACACGTTCTTTCCGTGGCGCCGAGTGCACACCGTGCTCGCCTTCGGGGTAGCCGTCGGCCGTGGCGTAGCGGTTGGTCTCGGCGTCGGCGTCGAGGTTGGCCGCGGCGTCGCTGTGGCCGTGGGAGTTACTGTTGGCGGCAGAAGAAGCCGCTCGGCCCGAGCGCCACCGCCATCAACCAACGCGATCCCAACCAGGATGGCGAACAGGACGCCGGGTCCGCGCGCCAGGAGTACAAGTCGCCCCATGCCCAGACTTCCGATCTAGGAGGGGGAATATGCTCACATAGTACTACACGGATTTGTGGCGCGCTACCTACATCACGACCACGGAGCGCAGCACCTCGCCGCGCTGCATTCGAGCGAATGCTTCCTCCACCGCATCGATGCCGATGGTCTCGGAGACAAAGCCGTCCAGATCGAGCCGGCCCTGGAGATAGAGATCGATCAGGATGGGGAAATCGCGTGACGGCAGACAGTCACCATACCAGGACGACTTGAGGGCGCCGCCCCGACCGAACATCTCGATGAGCGGCAGATCGATCGTCATGTCCGGCGCCGGCACGCCGACCTGGACGAGAGACCCCGCCAGATCCCGCGCGAAGAAGCCCTGTCGGTAGGTCTCCGGCGAACCCACCGCCTCGATTACCACATCAGCGCCGAAGCCGGCCGTCAGCTCACGGACGGCTTCGACCGGGTCCTGCTCCCGAGAGTTCACGGTGTCCGTGGCGCCGAACCGTCGCGCCCATTCCAGCTTTCGCGGATCGACATCCACCGCGATGATCTTTCGGGCTCCGGCAATCGCCGACCCCGCGATAGCGGCGTCACCCACACCCCCGCAGCCGATGACCGCCACGGTGTCGCCCCGAGTTACGCGGCCGGTGTTGGTAGCGGCGCCGAAGCCGGCCATGATGCCGCAGCCGATCAGCCCGGCGGCCTCGGGGCGCGCCCGCCGATCGATCTTGATCGCCTGACCCGCGTCTACCAGAGTCAGCTCGGCAAAGGCTCCGATGCCCAGCGCGGGCGAAAGCGGTGTTCCGTCCTGTAACGTCATTTTCTGGACCGCGTTCCGGCTGTCGAAGCAGTACCAGGGCCGGCCGCGGCGGCAGGAACGGCACTGGCCGCAGGGAGCGCGCCACGCGAGGACGACGTAGTCGCCCGGAGCGACATTCGTCACTCCTTCACCCACAGCTTCTATCGTCCCCGCCGCTTCGTGGCCCAGCAGGAACGGGAAGTCGTCGTTGATCGCGCCTTCGCGATAATGCAGATCCGTGTGGCAGACACCGCATGCCTGTATCCGCACCAATGCCTCACGCGGCCCGGGATCCGGCACCACGATCGTTTCCACCGTTACCGCTTGACCCTTGCCGCGTGCTACCACTCCGCGAACCTCGTGGCCCATGTCGATCCCCTCCTCGTCCAGCAAGCCGCCGCAGCCTCTCGTGCCGCCATCCTAGCACGATCTTTCGGCCTAAAATGAAGCCGGGCCAGGGAGGGCGGGATGGAGACGATTGCCAGCTACGCCGTGATCATGGCTGGGGGAGCCGGCACCAGACTCTGGCCGGCGGCGCGTGAAGACAATCCGAAACAGCTCCAGTCGCTCATCTTCGAGAAGCCGCTTATAGCCGAGACCGTCGAGCGGCTCTCTGCCTCGTACCCGATCGATCGTGTCCTGATCGTCACCGCCGCTCGCTATGCCCAGGCGATCGCGCGCGCGCTGCCTGACCTTCCGCGGAACAACATCATCAGCGAGCCATTCGGCCGCAATACCGCCGCCGCCATCGCCCTGGCCGCCTTTCGCCTCAACCGTATCGATTCGCAGGCGGTCTTCGGAGTGTTCCCGGCCGATCATGTCGTTCTCAAGCCCGACGTCTTGCTGCGAGCTGTGGCTTTCGCCGGACGCCTGGCGCAGCGCCACCGCGTGGTCGACATCGGCGTTCCTCCCAATCAACCCTCCACCGGCTACGGCTACATCGAGCTCGGCGGCGAGATTGAGCAGAGCGATCGTCTCACGGCCTACCAGGTGAAGCGCTTCATTGAGAAACCCGATCTTGCTGCGGCGCGGGAATACCTCGCCGCCGGCACCTTTGTCTGGAACTCCGGCATGTTTGTCTGGCGCGTGGACTCATACCTCGCGGCCCTGAAGGAATTCTTACCCGAGACCTATCGCCTTCTGTCCGACGCAACCTCGCGCACCGAGGACCACCTCGCTCGCGCCTACGAACACATACCCAACGTTTCCGTCGATTTCGCCATCATGGAGCGGATCTCCGATGTGGTCGCGATACCCGCCGATTTCGGGTGGCTCGATATCGGCGACTGGGCCGCTTTGTACGACATGATGGACCATGACGCCGAGGGCAATGCCTACGATGGTCCGCACGTCGCCATCGACACGAAAGATTCACTGCTGCTCTCGCCTCGCAAGCTGGTGGCGAGCATTGGTATCGAGAATCTGGTGGTGGTGGATACCGACGACGTGCTGCTGGTGATGCGCCGTGACCGTGCCCAGGATGTCAAAGCCATCCTGGATATGCTCCGTCAGCAAGGGAAAACGGAGTTTCTGTAAGGCTTCGACGTAACCGCCGGCGCGGCAAGAGTAGACGTGGGGCACAGGCGTAGCTCGCGGCTGAGCGCCCCGTAAGTGTTGTTCGCGGCTGAGGGCCCCGAGCTACGTCTGCGACGCCCATTACGAACCCGCGTCGCAGAATAGACCCCGAGATCTGGTTGTACGATGGACGTAGGACGCAAGCGAGGAGGGTCGTATGAGCGCCACGGCGCGCAAAAAGAAGCCTCCTGAGGTAGTACCGTCCTGGCCCTCCGGCATGTACGACGATCTCATCAAGCAGGCCATCGGCGACGATGCTCTCCACCATGTCGAAGCCGTAGCGGGAGAGCTGACCGGAAGCGAGCTACTGCGAGCCTACGTTCTGGGCAGGGTAAGCCGCGACATAGATGTGCGCGAGCGTGTGCTCCAAACGCAGGGCCGCGCCTGGTTCTCAATCGCCGGAGCGGGCAAGGAAGTCATAGGCTGGGCCTTCGCCCGCTATCTGGGCACGCGCGACCCCAAGATGCCCTACTACCGCGATCGCACGCTGTTGCTGGGCAGTGGCATGACGCCCGAAGAAATGTTCCTGATGACCGTTGGCGCAGCGACCGAGGTGGGCAGCGGGGGACGGCAGATGCCCAGCCACTGGGGTTATCGCCGGATCGGCGTGGTCTCGCAGTCGAGTCCCGTCGGCTCGCAGTTCATCCCCGCGACCGGTCTCGCAATCGGCATCGTAAAAGCGGTCGAGCTGGGAGTCCCGCTCGAGCAACCGTGGGAAAGGGACTCCGTGGTGTACGTCTCCGGAGGCGACGGCACCACCGCCGAGGGCGAGGTTGAAGAGGCCATCCGCGAAGCTGTGCGGACTCGTGCTCCCGTGATCTTTCTCATCGAAGATGACAAATATGCCATCTCAGTGCCAGCCAGTTGGGCGATTCCAGGCGGTGACGCCGCCCGCATGTACCGGCACTACGAGGACTTCGGCATGCTGGTTTTGCAGTGCGACGGCACCGATCCGGCCGACTCCGACGCGACCGTCCTGCGCGCCGTCGAGTACGCTCGGCGTCGGGAGGGCCCGGTGCTGGTGCATGCTCTGGTCACGCGGCCCATGTCGCACTCTTCGACCGACACACAGGACCAGTACCGAACTACGGAGGATCTGGCCGAAGAGGAGAGCCGCGATCCCCTCACTCGCCTGACGACGATTCTCACAGACAACAAGATCGTCGATGCCGAGCAGCTCCAGAAGCTGGATGAAGCGGCAGCGGCGCTGGTGCGTGATGCCGCGGGCCGGGCGGTAGAAGCTGCCCGTCCCAACCCTGAGGACATTTGCCGGCATATCACTGCCTCCAGTCTCGAGCAGCATCCGGAGGAACGACCGCCGGCCGAGCTGGAAGCGCCGGTCGAGATGCGCTACGCGCTCAACCGGGCACTGAAGTCCGCGATGCAGCAGGACCCGCGAATCGTCGTCTTCGGTCAGGATGTGGCCGACACGGACTATCCTGGTCTGCCCGGCAAAGGCGGCGTCTTTCACGTCACGCGCGGCCTCCAGTTTGCCTTCCCGGATCGTGTCTGGAACAGCGCTCTCGCCGAGGCCACCATCATGGGCACCGGGGTGGGAGAGGCGCTCGCCGGCCTCCTACCCGTGATCGAGATCCAGTTCCGAGACTACCTCCATCCGGCCTGGCAGCAGCTGGTGGACGAAGGCGCCACGCTCCGCTGGCGCTCGAACGGTGAGTGGGCGGCACCGGTGGTTGTCCGGATGGCGTATGGCGGCTACCTCGGCGGAGCCGGGGCGCTCTGGCACAGCGAGGCAGCGGTCGGCATGCTGGCCGGAGTTCCGGGAATCCGAATCGTGGTCCCCTCGAACGCTACCGATGCGGCGGGCCTGCTGCGCACCTCCGTCGAGAGCGGCGATCTGGTCCTCTTCCTTGAATCGAAGGCTCTCTATGCGCGAAAAGCGCCGTATCCCAGCGATGACTATCGTGTCCCCTTCGGCGTGGCGAAGACCAGGCGCACCGGTACCGATATCACCCTCGTCTCCTGGGGCAATCTAGTGCCGCGCAGCCTCGAGGCGGCCGAACAGCTTGCAGCCGATGGCATCGAAGCCGAAGTGATTGACTTGAGAACGGTTGATGCCGGCTGGGACTCGCCGGCCGTCGAAGCCTCGGTAGATCGCACCGGCTCGCTGTTGGTGGTGGAGGAAGACCGCCTCACCGGCGGCTTCGGCGCCAATGTAGTGAGCCGCATTGCGCAGGATCTCCCCGGCGTGCTGGTCTCTCGCCTGGCCGCCAAAGACTGCCGAGTAGCGTACGGGCCGGAAGGCGAACGCGCCGTTCTTCCGCAGGTGTCCGACATCGCCGCGGCGGCGAGACGGCTGGTGGAGGAGTGAGAAGACACGGGGCTTCGCCCCGCAGGCCCTCGTCGCTCACACGCGTCCGGTTAAGCGAAGACGAGAATCCGCAGATCCATAACCGCGAAAAGGACGAGTGAGGCGGCGACGACCCCGGCAATGAAAAGGTAGCTCCAGCGGCGGGCGTGACGGGTGCGCCAGAGCTTGCGCACATTGCGCGTGAGCGAAGCGAGCGCGATCGCTCCCAGGACAAACGTAATCCAGCGAGGAATGGCAGCCGCAACGCCGATCCACGGCAGGACGAACGGGAGCAGGACGTACTGTATCGTGCAGCGCGTCGCCGACACAAGCAGTGCAAACGTGAGCGCGCGCTGGGCCCCTCCCGGAAACGGCTCCGGAGCGACCTGGGCCCGCCCAAGAAACCGAGGAGGCTGCGGCGAATCAACCGCTGGGTCGATCGACATCTCGCCGGCTATTGGGTTATCGACCGATACATCTGCTTGCATGGAACTCTATCCACCCGCATCCTACAACGATCCGTCAATCGCAACTCTGACGAGCAAGCGCGATCCATTCCGTTGACACTCATCGCGCTGCCCGAATATAATCCGGCGTCCTCGGCGTTCCGCGACGCGGAACTGCCCGGGGGTTTTTTGTTCGCGACCAACATCTCGCTTCCCAAGGAGATCACGTGTCCCTTCGCAGTCACCCACTCCTTTCTCTGATTCCTCTCGGCGCCATCCTGGTCGGCCTGGCCGGTTGCGGGGCGGCCGCCGACAAGCCGCAGCAGATCGCCGGCGCCACCCCCCTCGCTACTCCTCCCACCGTCAAGCCTGTGCCTACTCCCGTGATCACCGGCGGAAGTGTGGCGGCGGTGGTCAATGG
>JBOGSL010000420.1:0-6110 GCA_050695395.1 Chloroflexota bacterium
ACACATGCCGAGGGGCGTCCCGCCCTGCCCCCAGGTCTGGCCCACTAGGTCGTACCACCACCCGGGCTGCGCGCATTCCGGGCAGGTAGAGCCGCTCCAGACAGAGGCGGTCGGCGGCACACTGCCGGCATAGGGATCCTGAATGGCTGGTTGATTCGAAGCAGTCAGGGACGAACCGCCCGTGCCGGTTCCACATCTGAACGGAGAATACTGGAGGCTCGAGAGGCTGCCGCTGGAAACTCCCGAAACGGTGCCCGCCGCCGTCCAGCCGCCGCCGCAGGCGGTATCACTTCCGTTTCCGGAGATTGATCCGTTCGAGTAAGCGGATCCCTCCAGCACCGTCTGATTGCTGTCCGTCATCGAAATGCCCTGGCTGCCGAGCGCGATCAGCGCATCGCCGTGGGGGCTGGAGACGCCGCGCTTAGCCACGGCGTGCGCGTAAATATTGACCGGAATATCGAAGATTGGCACCGTGCCCAAACTGGTGGATAGACGGACCTCCACGAAGTCGTAGTAGGGCGGGGCAGACGCCGTCTTGCAGTTGGGATTGCTCGAGTTGCCGAAACTCATGAAGTCGTAAGGACTGCAGGAGAGCGGCGGCACGTTCGCGTTCGAGCCGATCGCGGCGCCCGGCGTACAGCCCGAGAAGCCGTTCTTGGCCGCATAGGTGCAGGCCAGCGACTCGGAATTCTGAATGCACGTCGTGTCGTCGGTGGCGCACGGCAACGCTTGCGCGCCGACGATGGCCGCGGCGTCGGCGGCCGACTGAAGCTGCTGATGTCGCACAAAAGCTTGGCCGCCCACTATCGCCAGCCCCAGCATGCCGACCAGGGCCGGCATCAGAATAGCCACGAAGATGAGGGCCTGTCCCGACTCTCGCGGACGATGAATCAGAGCACGCTGAACGGTCATATTCACTCCACCTCGTAACGGGACGTAGCGCCGAAGGTCAGCGGATGATTGGTGAGCAAGCCGGATACGGGCGTGAAGCTGTAGTGGAGCGTCACCGAGACCGTATCGCCCGGCAACGGGCTCGGGGTGGCCGACGACACGGCCACGCACGCCCGAAGTTGCCGTAGATCAAATCCGGCGCTCAGCACGTTCGCAAGAAAGCCGGCACTGCTGCTGGTGGTGTCGAAATGATCGGCTACCGAAGCAACCACCGTGGTAGCCTTCGCACCTGTGTAGTCGCCCACCGTGTAGTAGTCGGACGGGGCATCGTCGTAGTTCGGGCAGGCTACGCCCGGCCCCTGCAACGGCTGGTTTCCGGGCTGGGCCCAGAAGCCGGTGCTAACATTTCCGAGCTGGTCGCAGAAATCAGACGTCGATCCTCCCTGGGCGCTCGGTATCGCGCACGTCCCGCCTATCACGCTTCCCCAACGCGCTCCGTAGCGGGCCAGCTCCGAAACAGCGTTGTACTGATAGAAGGCCAGCGCCGCCCCGATCAGTCCGGCGGTCATGGCCATGAGAACAGTCGCTATGATCGCGAACTCGATCACGGTTTGCCCTCGTTGGTTGGTCACTTAGAACGCCCTTCCGGTGACAGTGGCACAGATGGTGTGCGTGTGGGGCGGATCGCCGGGGAAGCAGCCGTTCTTCCAGGCGGGATTGAGATCCGACTGGACAAATGCGTTCATCATGGGGGAGATAGGCCTGAAGTCGTAGCCAACCGAAACCGTAATCTGCTGCGGCGAAGCAAGGGTCGTGGTGCTGCCCGGTTGGTAGGCCGGGGTGATGCACACATCCTGGCTGCACGGCGGCGGGCAGGAGCCGGCGCAGGGACTGCCGCTCGGCGTCGAGACCTGCGAGCACGAGACGGCGGGTTGCAAGGGAACGTTCGGCGATTCGCAGACCGTGGCCTGCAGGACAAAATCGTAGGTAGCCGGAGCGCCCGAGATGCTGCAGTTGGCGGCGGCCTCGCAGTGATTGCTGGCCATCTCCGCCCCTACGCGGGCCGCGCTGGAGATCGCCGACTGGTACGACAAGATGCGTGCGAAGTCCACCGTGCCAAGAAAGATCAGCAGCAGGACCGTGACCAGAATGGCAAACTCCACCACGGCCTGGCCGGATTGGCGCCGGGACGAACGGCGTCTCTTCACCGCCATACCGTATGCCGATACGGAAAATCGCATGTGAGCAGAATACCGCTCCCGCGTGGCATGGGCAATGGGCCGATAGGAGCATTTTCACCCCCTTCCGCCACCTTCTTTCGTCCCGCGAACGCCCGATCCTCCCGACTATGTTCGGACCAAGACGATAGACATACCTCATTCGCGGCACCTTGTCGCGGAAATTCGAAAGATCTCAGGAGGACGATGAAGATGCGTAAATCTGGCTTCCGCGGGGCAATCGCGGGACTGCTGGTGGCCGGGGGATTGCTGGCCGGCTTCGGCGCGCCCTTAGCCTCGGCTCATTGGGGCGCATGCGTGGATGACCCGATCGTCTGGCTGAGTAACGGGACCAAAGTACAAGTGAGTGCTGTCACTCAGGTGGATCCCTCGATGGTTACCAACGCCGTCTTCACCCTGCACGTTCCGGCGGGCGTGTCGGCGACACAGGTGGTCGACACAGGCAATACAGCCGAATCGGTCGATGTGGTGGCTGACTCGGGCAGCGGCTACCAGGCCGACGCGGTGGTAAGCACGGCAGACGGCGAGAGCTATCCCGTGTCGTTGACGGTCCACCTGGTCGATCGCGGAAGCACGTGGGCAACCGGCTCGGGGATCACGAATTCTGTCGTCTCGGCAACCGTTTCCGATTCGTAGCAGGACCACATGAAACCGAAGGCGCGGCGACTACCGGGCCAGCCGTATATAGCGCTTGGGATTGGGTTGGGAGCGTTCGCGGCGCTATGGGCATCGTGGATACTCGGTCCCGCGACAGACAGCTCGGCGCTCGGGGCTCAGTCGCTTGTACTCGGCCTCGCGCTCATCCTGGCGCTGGTCCTGACATACCACTTCCCCATACACGTGGGCGACTCGAGCAAAGTCTATGCTTCCGGCACCGTGCTGTTTCTGATGGCTGTGCTGCTACCTCCAATGATGGCGGCGTCAACCATCGGCATCGGCATCGTGGCCGGCGAAATCGGCACCTGCAACAGGACCGCAAATCACCGGATCCCGAGCATCATTCCTACTCAGGCGGCGCGCTGGGTCATCATCGGGCTGGCCGGCTCGCTGGTCACTCACAGCTCGTTGCTTCCCTCGCCTCTTCCGCTGATCGCCGGCGGCCTGCTGCTGTGGTCGGGAGACATCCTCAGCGGACCCCTTCTGCTCTCGCCGCTTCTCGGGCAATCCCCGGCAAAGGTAATGGAGATGATGGTGCGGCAGGGAGGGGTATTCGAAGGAGTGCAATACGCCGTCGGACTGCTGGGCGCACTGGTGGTGGCCAGCGACCCCTGGGCTCTCATCCTCCTGGCTCTCCCGGCCGGGTTGATCTACACTGCCTTCAAACGATCCCACGACCTCCGTCAGCAGACTCGTCGCGCGCTCGAAGACATGGCCGACGCCGCCGACCGCCGCTCCTCTCACCGCGGCGGCCACTCGAGAAGAGTATCGGCGCTCACTCGCGAGCTCGTCGCCCACCTCGACGTGTCCGCCTCTGAGGCGAGGCGAATTGTCCTGGCCGCCCGGCTCCACGACGTCGGGAAAATTGGCATCCCAGAGGGGATACTGCCGAAGCAGGAGTGCCTTAATGTGGCCGAACGCGCGGTGCTGCAATCGCATGTCGAGGCCGGAGCTCAAATGCTGGCCCGCTATCCAGAATTCTCCGGCATCGTCGACATCGTCCGCCACCATCACGAAGCCTGGGACGGTAGCGGCTACCCGGACCACCTCTCGAAAGACGACATTCCTCTCGGCGCGAGGATTGTTGCAGTGGTAAATGCCTACGACACAATCGACGCACGAGAGAATGGCCGGGCCGCGAGGCGCGAATTGCTGGCGGGTCGGGGCACGCAATGGAGCCCGGACATTGTCGACCTCTTTCTGCGGACCCTGGTGGACGAATCGCTGGATGACGTTCCGCTTCGGCTCGTGCCGCGCATGGAGACCTAACCAGATGTGGGCAGCAGGCGGCAGTGGTCGCCGTAACAGAGAGGCCGCTCGGCATCGAGAGCAGCTACTGCGGACAGCGGCAACAGTGATCGCGGAGCGGGGGATCGACCACACCCGGTTCGCCAACGTGGCCGCGGCTACCGGCATGGCCATCAGCAGCCTGCAGTACATCTTCGGATCGCGCGACGACATCCTGATCGCAGCCGTGGAACTTGCCTGGAGAGAGGAGCGTGCCCGGCTTGAAGAGGGTATATCGGAACACACGGAACCGCGCGATCGGCTCGCACGTCTGTTGAGTCTAACGATGGGCGAGACGGCGGAAACCGCCCAAACGAGGCTTCTGTGGCTAGAGGTACGGCACGCCGCATTACGTCAGCAACAGCTTCGCTCGCTCTATTCGGAGCGACAAGAAGTGCGGCTGGCCCTCATTCGACAAGCGATCGAGCAGGGGGTCGAGACAGGACCGTTTCCGGCGTCCACCGAGGTGGACGAAGCGGCGATTCAGGTCCTGGCGCTCGTCGACGGTCTTGGTGTGCCAGAGGCGGGCGAATCGGGTCTTCTCGACCTGCCCGCCTCGAGGCGGCTGGCCGTCGAGGCCTGTTCGGCTCTCTTAAAAGTGAGGTTGCCCCTGCCCTGACGACATCAGCATGCGGATGCCTATAATACCGCGATGATTCGAGACCCGCCGTGAGACTCGCCATACCATCTCTAAGGCTGCGGCTGGTGCTGGTCATGGGCCTGGCCTATGTGGTCGTCGCCGCGACCACGCTCTTCACCGGCTACACTGTCCAGCAGCAAAGTTTGCACGGCCAGCTTGTAGCGCGGGCAAAGAGCGACGCGGCCATCCTGGCCGCGGGCGCGGTAGGCTTTGGCACCGGCTTGAGCCTCGGCCCGCTCCGGACCTTCCTGTCGTCCCTCGAGCATCGCACCCAGGGCGTGAGCTATGCCGCGGTCACCGACAGCAGCGGCAAGGTGATCGCCTCCACCAATCCCCACTCGCGTCACCGCCGGCTGGCCGTCTCGCTACCGCGCCGCCCGACCTCGATCGTTCTAAAAGGCGGAGGCGTCGAAGGGATAGCGCCGATCGTTCAACCCGGAGGCACGGCGCTGGGCCTGGCAGTGGTGCGGCTTGGCGGGCAGAGCATCGCCAGCGATCTGCGGAACTCGCTTCTGCTCGAGGCTGCCACTCAGCTTCTCGGGCTGGCGATCTTTCTCGTCCTGTCTCTGATCATTTCGCAGTACATCCTGGGTCCGCTTCTCGCTCTCTCTCGCGCCGCGTCATCGCTACGACGAGGCGATCTGGGAGCCAGAGTACGGCAACGCGGCGGGACTGAGCTGACGGCGGTGGCTGAGGCCTTCAACGACATGGCCTCCGCGCTCGAGCAGCGCATCAAGCATCTTTCATTTCTGGCGCAAACCGGTTCGGCCCTGCCCAATGCGCTGCGCTACCGCGGCGACATACATCCGATCCTCCAGGATTTTTGCCGGCAGATTCCCGCTCGGGTGGCTGGGCTGATGTTCACCGACGAAGATCGGGCTATATGGCACGCGGCTTCCCCGAATCCGCACTATCAGGAAGTCGCGGGCGCGGTGGCAGCGCAAGCGAAGGATGCGACGGCCCTGGTACAGGACGAAGTATCGGTCATGGTGGTGCCGGTGATGGGCGGAGCCGTCTTCGCGGTGGCGCGCGAAGCCGAGGCGCCGTTCACAGGTGAGGAACAGCAGGTTGTTACCAACTTTGCCAACCAGATCGGGATCGCCGCGGACAATGCAAGATTGTTTGAATCTCAGCAAGAAGCGCTGCGGGTGAAAGACCAGTTCCTGTCCATCGTCTCGCACGAACTGCGAACGCCCCTGACGACGATCAAGGGCTATGCCCAGATGCTGCGCCACGGCCAGGTTCAAGAGATCGAGGCCGCTCGCTTTGCCGAGACCATCGATGCCCAGGCTTCCCGCCTGGGGCGGCTGGTGGATGATCTGCTGGACGTCACGCGCTTCACCCGCGGACAGTTCGAGCTGGAACGTCAACCGGGCGACATCCGACCGGTGGTAGAG
>JBOGSL010000421.1:0-7880 GCA_050695395.1 Chloroflexota bacterium
GGAATCAGCCGGGGCTTTGGACTCTGGGTCGGCTGGGTCGCGGCGTGGGTCTACCTTCTCGGCAGCGTCATCAAATGGGGATCCCGCCTGGCACAGCGGTAGAGCGTCGACGACGATCTCAAGCACCTGCCCGTTGTCGTGCGATGCCTCCGATTCGGCTGCGGAAGCTTCGGTCAAGTAGAGTTCGACCGCCTCTCGGATGTTGGCCTGAAGCTCAGCCATCGTTTCCGCATGCGTGTACGCGGCAAGCTCGGCTTCTTGGCCCGGAAGCCTCCCTCCTAAGCCGGGTAGACCACCGCTTTGATGTTCATTACGGTCCCCCACAGCGCGCGATAGAGGGCAGGGCAGCTAGATCACGACCACGGTGGTGCCCACCGTCGACCAGTTCCAGATGAACTGAGCGGCCGAGAAGGGCAGGTTGACGCACCCGTGCGTTCCCAGGATGGTGTTGCCGTCACCCAGGTTCGTCGGCTGGAGATTCGAGTCCGCGCCGAAGTTCGAGCGCCACGGGGCGTCGTGCAATCCCTGTCCCTCATCAAACGGCATCCAGTAGGTAACCGGCGACGGCAGATAGTAGTACGGGGAGGTTATGGGAAATGGCGAGTGGAACACAAAAGGAGTGATCTTTTCGAAGATGTGAAAGATGCCGTGGAGCGTCGGCAGCTCGGGTCCCCCGGTGGTAGCCGGCGCCGTCAGGATGGACTTGCCGTTCTGATAGACATTCACCGACTGGTTCGCGGTGTTGACGAGAACAAACTTGGCGGGAACCTTCTGCTTGTAAAGCTCAGCCTCGGCGGCCAGGGTGGACCGGAGACGCCACTCGCCAACGGCAGCGGCGAGATTCGACTTTGCCGCGCGGACGGCGCCCAGCCGCCCGTTGATAGCGGCCCGGTACGAGCCTGCTTGCTTGGACGCGAAGAGCGAGAGCAGGCCGAGCTGCGGTTGCGCGTTACTTGCGAGCTGAGAAGCCTGAGCGGCGATCGACTCGCTGTTCTGATCCGCGAGCGTTGCCTTGAGGAACGATTGCTCGGGCGCCAGGCTCCGATCCAGTTGGGTTTTCGCCGCGTTGGTCGCGTGTAGCGACGTGCCGAGAGCCCTCGGCGTCGTGGCCACTTTCACTCGCTCGCGCTGCGCGGCCAAGGCCGAGGAGGCTGCCGAGCTGCCCGTCTGATACGAGCGAGCCCTGGCGATGACTGCGGCAAGACTGGCCAGAGATGCGTTGGCGGAGCGACGCGCGATACGAACCGAATCTCGGTAGCCAGCCGACAGGTCGCTGCGGATCCCTCGGACTCGCCTGCTCTGCTTCGCATAGAACGAGGCGCCCTGGGTCCAGTAATTGAGTGATGACGGCGCCTTCGCCCGGTCGACAGTGTTCAGCCGAGCCCGGAACGGCGCAAGCTGCTTCGCCGTCATGCCTTTGTTCGCGTCACTCGCAAGTTGGCCGTGCAGGGATGATGCTTGTCGCTGAAAGCTATCCTTTGCAGCCTGGCTCGCGCTCCAGGTTTTCCCGAAGGCGGTGCCCGCGGTGGCAAGCAAGATCAGGACTACCACGCCGACTTTGAGGATCGTGCCTCGATGCATGCTGTTCCTCTCGACACATTATTGACGCTTCTCTCGCAAGTTGCAACGCCTGAGTGAGTGGGCAAGTAGCGCACTGGTAGAATCTTCTACTGTCAGCGCCGGGGGTGGCTATGCCTGCCGTTCCCGTGGAGCGCCGAGATGACCCGGCCGAGATCGATTACTCACGTGTCGGCCTGATCAGTGCCGCTCATCTCAGCAACGATCTCTACGGCAATTTGATGACATCGCTCACCCCGTATCTGGTGATCCGGGGCGATATCAGCACCGCCGCCGCCGGCTTCATTCTGCTCGCGTACCTGATCGGTTCTTCGGCCCTGCAGCCCATCTTCGGGCTCATATCTGATCGCACCGGCTACCGCTCGTTCGCGGTTCTCGGGCCGGTGGTGATGGGCGCGGCGGCCAGCGCCTTCGGCTGGGCGTCGGGCTCACTCACGCTCCTTGGCCTGGCCTTTTTCGGCGGCATAGGTACCGCCGCCTTCCATCCCCAGGCCGCGTCCATGGTGGACGCCCTGAGCCGGAGGCGGAAGGGTTGGTCGATGGCGATCTTCTCCATGGGCGGCAACATCGGTTTCGCCCTCGGTCCGCTTGCCGCGGCGGCGCTGGCCATCGCCGGCCTCCACTGGAGCGTGGCCTTCATCGTTCCGGGGGTAGTGGTAGCGTTGCTCCTGGCCCGCTACGCTCCCCAGACGGCCACGTCGGAGGAGGAATTCGACGGCGCGGCCCTCTTGAACTCGGTGCGGAGAGCATGGCGCCGGCTGAGCCTCATCGTCGCGGTTATCGCCGTCCGCAGCGGCGTTCAGTACCTGCTCATCATCTTTCTGCCACTCTACTACCACGCACGGGGATTCTCGCCGGAGCTGGGCTCGTACTTCGCGTTCGTACTCTCTATTGCCGGCGCCTTCGGCGGGCTGATTGGCGGCAACCTTTCCGACAAATATGGCCGTCGTTCGATCGTCGTGGTCTCGTTGCTTATCACCGCGCCGCTCTTGCTGGTCTCCCTTCTGGCTACCGGTGCCGTGGTCTGGCCTCTCCTCGCCTTGACCGGCATCTTTCTGCTCGCCTCGAATTCCGTGACCGTGGTGCAAGGCCAGGAGGTTCTGCCCCTGAACACCGGTGTTGCCTCCGGCGTGACCATGGGATTGGGCTTTGGCCTGTCGGGGATTGTCGCAACGGCAGGCACGACCCTGGCCCAGCACATAGGCGTGGAGAGCGCGATATTTCTACTCCCGATCCTCCCCCTGGTGGGCGCTCTGCTGGCGATTCCTGTGCCCGACCATCGGCCGGTACTGCGCTCGGCGGTGCCGGCCTGATCGGTTGCCGGGAAGAGCTCGCGGGCCTCGTCAGAGGCGCAACGCTGCTGGGCGTCGACCTGGACGCGGAGCAGCAAGAGCGACTGGTCCGCTACTGCGAGCTCCTCGAGGAGGAAAACAAGAAATTCAACCTCACGGCCGTCCGAGAACCGGAAGGCATCATGCACACCCTGTTGCTGGGCTCCCTCACGCTGATTCCGGCGCTGCCGGACACGCTGAGGGGCTATAAGCCGGCCGGCGTGGTGGACATCGGAGCCGGCGCCGGGATTCCCGGCATACCGCTCGCGATCGTGTACCCGAATTGGCGAGTGACGATGATGGAATCAATCGGCAAAAAGGCGCGATTCATGGCCGGCGCGGCCGGGAGCCTTGAGCTGACGAATGTCACGATTCTGGCGGAACGGGCCGAAGTAGCGGGTCTTGCTTCATTGCGCGACGCCGCAGATCTCGCCGTGGCTCGCGCGGTTGCCTCTCTGCCGACGTTGGTCGAGCTGGCCGCTCCGCTGGTACGAGCCGGCGGATGGATGGCATTTCCCAAAAGCGGAGACGTGAGGGCCGAGCTGGCGGAGGCGACCGTCGCGATGAGGACACTCAACGTGGCCCTGGCGGGCGTGGTACCGGTGCCGCGCGACCTCGGACTCCCCGCCGATCACGTGACCGTGCTTCTGCAGAAGACGGGGCATACGCCGATCGGATATCCCAGAAGGCCCGGGCTGGCCAAGCAGCGCCCGTTGGGCGGGACGCCCTAGGGACGGATCGCAACGTAGGGCCGGCCGGTGAGCCGTCCCCACGGAAGAGAGATGAGCACCAACAGACCCACCAGCGGCAGCAGGCTTTCCCAGCCGCGCAGTCCCAGGAAGAAGCCGGCATTGGGGGCGATCTGGTTTCCAACAAGCGCGGGCACCGAGTACTGGAACAGCGGGTCGCGCAGCCAGGAGATGGGGAACAGGGCTCCGCCCAGGAAGCTCAACCAGGTTGCGACGAGGGACCAGGCGCCAAGCACGCCCACGAGGATCCATGCCCACACCTGTCGCCGGAAGCGCTGGATGAAGAACAGTGCTGGAAAAGCGAGGAACGGCACCGCCGGCACCAGGTAGCGCGGCCCGTCCACTCTCCCGCCGTTCCAGCCCCAATAGGCGCTGAGGGCAAGGATGAAGAGCACCGAGCCGGCGACGCAAACGAGCGCTTCGGCTTTGTAGCCGCGCCGCCACATCACAACCGCTCCGGGAAATGCCAGCAGGAGAAACGGCGACGTGAAGAACAGTCCGCGAAACGTGCCGAAGGTGAGATCGAAGAGCGGCTTGAGCTTCGGGTAGGTGAAGCCGGCATAGCCCGCGGCTTGCGCCGCCGACCAGCAGAAATCGTGCGAGTAACCGGTGTCGAGCGGGCCGCTGAAGGCGGCCGCGTTGTAAGCGAGAAGGCCGGCCACCGGGATCGCGGCGGCCACCGCTACCGCGACGATGTCGCCCGGCATCCGGCGCAGCTTCCACAGGGCATACAGGCCGATCGGCAGCAAGAGCAGTGCGATGGTGTATTCGGTGAAGAGGGCGAAGCCCAGCAGGAAGCCCGCGGCCGGCGCCGCCCAGGCGCGCAAGCGACGTTTCGATCGCAGATACAGCAGGCCGAATCCGGCAAACAAGAAGGCCGCGGATATCTGATGCGAGTAGAAGACAGTCGAGTACGGCAATGCGACCGTGCCGACCACGTACAGGCCGGTAAGCAGCCAGCGCAGACGGCGCGAGATGGCGAAGAATCCCAGGAACCAGAAGAAGAAACCGGCAAACAGCGCCGCGATCAGATCTACCCCGCCGATGGTCGAGATGTACTTCGAGAGCGCCCAATCTCGGATAGGCGGGACAAGCCGGTTGCCCCAGGGGATGTACTGGACGCTTCCGGAGATGCCGGCCCGCCGGCAACCGCCCAGACGCCTCCCCTTTGCCGGCGGGTCTTTTTGCGTCCCACTCCGGCCGAGCGCGATGGCCACGTTCCAGGCTCGGTTGTTCTCGAGATCGTGGATGGCGTCACCCAGCAGAGGCGCACCTCGCACCGCCGCGAAGCCCGCGTAGACCACGGCTCCCAGCACCGCCGTTCCAGGCGCCTTGTCGCTATAGAACTTGCCCTTGTAAACGGCCTTGTCCCAGGTGTTCCAGTTGGATCGACCGAGACTCAGCGTGCGGTGATCCACCAGCGCGCGGCTGAGATCGAACCGCGAGTCGATGTTCCAGTCCGCCCAGCGCGGCATGAAGTACGCGAAAAGGACAAAGGCCAACAGGAAGACCCGGACCCAACCGTATCCGGATCGGGCGACCGCCAAGAGCTAGGCTTCCTCCAGGGAGCTCGCTACCAGGGTATTCGGCTCGGGCTCGACGGCCACGGCTCGGCGCGAGATCCGGCCCATCCACCATCGATGAACCGCCGGCGCGAGGTGCATGACGACGAGGTAGCCGGTCACGGCGTAGAGGATGCCGATGACGGCATCGACCATGTAGTGCTGCCCCAGATACAGGATGCTGAAGATCAAGCCGCCCAGATATGCCAGCGCGATGTAGGCCCAGCGACCGAACTGCCGGCGCAGGAAGAGGAAGAACAGCGTGGGATACATGGCGTGCTCGCTGGGAATAGCCGCCACCTTGTCGTAGTGCATGTGGATGATCCCGAGATGGATGCTGCCGTTGATCGAGTTGTTATAGGGGTTGTACCAGTGACTCATGACCACGTTGAACAGGTTCTGCACACCGTGGAGATAGACGTGGCCGTGGGGCGATTGCCAGTAAATGCCGTGAGCGTGGATCAACGGCTCGGCCGCCATCCAGGGCGGCACGGCGGGATACAGGATGTAGGTAATGAAGCCGCCCAGGGCCACCAGAACGAAGGCCACGGCGTATCTGTGGAACAGCTTGCGATTCGTCATCCAGAGCAGAAAGCCCGCGAGCAGCGGCGCCACGAAGTGCAGCATGTACATCACGACGGCGAACACGTCCCAGGGTTCAATCACACCCGGGTGATACAGGTGAGCCTGCAGCCAGACGGCCGGCACGGTCCCTCCGAACATCAGCTTGTCCGCTGCGATCGGGGCGGCGAGATGCCAGGGGAAACCAAAGTTGGTCGCGAGAAATGAGGTGGCCTGCCAGGCGAGCAGCACGGCGATGAAAACTCCCCAATCCCGAATGAAGAGCAGCGCGCGGCCGGACAGAATGGCGGCGATGAAGAGAACGGCCGCCACGTCTTCCGGCTGCAGACGCAGGTTGAAGTACAGAAACGCCAGGACGACCACTACCAGATAAACTGCCAAGATGTAGGGCACAGCGCGTTGGTAGCGGGATCGCACGGACGCCATGAAGCCTCGAGAGGTGGAGAGATACATCAGCAGGCGGTGGGCATGCCGGTGGCGGTAAACGCGCGACATTCTAATGCGAGGGAACTCAGGGCCGGCAAAGAACCGTTTCCCTGGCGCAGCTTCGCCCTGATCGTCGGATTCGCGCTGGTTCTCCGCCTGCTGTTCTCCTGGCTCATCGCGAATACGTACGACTACGACGAGTTCGTGATTCTGCAACTTGGCCGCGCCTTCGCACACGGCGCGGTGCCCTATGCCGGGTTCGCCTTCTACCACCCGCCCGGCATTCTCTTTTTGATGCGGGCGTTGAGCCCCATCACCGATCTATGGTGGCCGGCGGCTCGCGTGCTGAGCTCGCTGGTGGATGCCGCCACGGCCGGGCTGGTGTTCTGGGTAGGGCTGAATGTCTTCGATAAGCGCCGGGCCACGCTAGCCGGCGTGGTCTACGCCGTCAGCCCCGTGGCGCTGCTGGCCGGTGCCCGGGTCAATCAGGACGTGCTGCTCACCTTCTTCGGGATGCTCGGCCTCGCCGTTCTCATAGCCAGCCCGCGTGCGGCAGCCGCGGTGGCCGCCGGCGTCTGTCTGGCGCTGGCGCTCTGGATCAAGTATCCGGCCGCCCTCTTTCTCCCCGTGTACGCGCTAGCCGCACCGCGCAGGGTTGTCCCTATGGCGGCCGGCTTTGTCGGGGCCCTGGCGGCGCTCCTGGCCACCATCAGCGGCCAGCTGCACGCCTTCTACCACGACACGGTGGCCTTCCAGCAGCATCGCTGGAGCATGAAGCTTCCGGTGCGCCTGGAGACACTTTCTCTGTACTGGCTGGTGTTCAATCCCCTCGCGGTAGCCGGCGCGATGAGGTACCGGCGTCGCGTCTGGCTCGTGGCCGGCTTTGTCCTGGGCGGAGCCTTCGTGTTCGCGTCCCAGGTCTACTACCACTACTTCGTGCCGATTGTGCCCTTCGCGGCCCTGCTGTCCGCACCGGTCGTGGCCTGGCTTATCGATGCGCTGCCGCGCCACGTTCGCCCCGGCTGGAAAGCGTTCGGCGTCGCGGGGTTAGTCATCGCGCTGGCACTTGGGATGGGTATCGATCGAGGCGGAAGCTCTCCTCTCTACATCACCGCCGCCCATCTGTCATCACTACGATCGTCGATCCGGACGCTGGACAGGGTTAGTCGACCCGGGGAGCCGATTCTGGCGGACCGGCTCGAGTACGCCTACCTGGCGCGACGTCCCGAACTGAACAATTACTTCTGGAGCAGGGGGCCGTCGGTGAATGCGCGCCATCTGGAAGCAATCGTGCCGCGCGCGGAGGCGGTCGTCTTGAGCCGCGGCGCCAGCAGCGGCTACCCTCGCGGCTTCGTCCCATATCTCGACCATCACTTCCGGGTGATCGCGAGGAACCCGGGAACAGATGTGATCTGGCGAGTTCCGCGGTAAGAAGGAATTCTGGTCGGGGCGAGAGGATTTGAACCTCCGACCTCAGCGTCCCGAACGCTGCGCGCTACCAAGCTGCGCCACGCCCCGATCATGTGAAGTGTATCTATATTTCGAGCGCTCCGGCAACCGGCAGGGAATGTGATGGAGGGAATAGGATATGCGGCGGACGGCGTCGTGCCGACCGCGTTCCGACAACCCCGGCTACGACAGCGAGGTCACCC
>JBOGSL010000422.1:0-4532 GCA_050695395.1 Chloroflexota bacterium
ATCATGCCCCAGTCGCCGATCACGTTCATGACGAAGGCCTTGCGCGCGGCCGCCACCGCCGCGGGCCGAAGATGGTAAAAGCCGATCAGTAGATACGAGGTGAGACCGACTCCAGCCCAGCCGACCAATAGCCACAGGTAGTTGTCGGCAAGCACCAGCAGAAGCATCGAAAAGATGAAGAGGTCCATCTGGGAGAAGAACCGGCGGTACCCGTTGTCTCCGTGCATGTAGCCAATCGAATACACCAGGATCAGGAAGCCGACGCCCGTGATGACCAGGCTCATGGTGGACGACAAGGGGTCGAGCCAGAGACCGAAGTTCAGCGAGAAGGGGCCGGCTATCGCCCAGTGCCAGCCAAACTCGTCCCAGTGACGGGCGAAGGGAGTGGCCGGCTGCATTTGCAGCCACACAAACGCGACAACCGCGCAGATGAAGGCCAGCCCGACCGCCCCGCAGCCGATCCAGCTAACCTGGCGATTGTTGAGCCGTAAGCCCAATGCATTGATCACGAAGCCGAGCAGCGGCAGCAGCAAAATGCCCCAGACAACGTGCTGCACGGCTAGCCGCTCATCGAATCGAGCTCGTCCACGTCGAGGCTCTGCAGGCTCTGGAAGATCGAGACGATCAACGCCAGTCCCACCACCACCTCAGCCGCGGCAACCGTCATGATGAGCAACACGAAAATCTGGCCATCGGCCGAACTGAGAAAGTGGGAGAACGTGACGAACGTGAGATTGACGGAGTTGAGCATCAACTCGATACTCATGAAGATGATCAGCGGGTCCCGGCGCGTCAGGACGCCGATGACGCCCAACGTGAAGAGAATTGCGCTGATGATCAGGAAATCAGACGCTCCCGGCATCAGACTTCCGTTCCGCCCCGGCGACGTCGCCCCAGAGCCACGGCTCCGATCATCGCCACGATAAGCAGGAGCGGGGTCAGCTCAAAGGGAAAGATGAAGGTCGTGAACAGCTGTTCCCCAAATGCTCCCACGTTACCTTTTGCCAGGAGCTGGTTGAAGTTGCTGGTATAGCCGGTAATCGCGTGCGGGGATTGCGCGACAAAGAAGACGATCCCGAGCAACAACAGAAAGCCGAAGAACACGCTGAGGATTCTCTGCCCGGGAAGGTGTCGGCCCAGAAACGGGTACTCCTGAACCCCGAGCAGGGTGATGACGAAGATGAACAATACCATGACCGCGCCGGCGTAGATCAGCACCTGAGCGGCGGCGATGAATTGCGCATTCAATAGCAAATAGAGCACGGCCAGCTGCCCGAGCGTGACGATGAGAGAGAGGGCGCTGTATATGGCGCTACGCGCCGCCACCACCCCGATGCCGCTCAGCACGGCCGACACGGCAGCAACCCAGAACACCGCGTCTTCGACGGGCGTGAAATGAGCCGGCACCATGGCAATCACCGGGTCCACGAAGCGGTCTCCTTCCTCCGGGCGGGCGGTTATGCTGGGAGTTGGTCAAGGTCGCGTGGCGGCTCGAGCAGCATGTCCTTGGTGTAGATCAGGGGACCGCGCTCGTAATCGGAGATGTCGAGCATGGGCTCCAGGGTGATGGCGCCGGTGGGGCAAGCTTCCTCACAGAAGCCGCAGAAGATACACCGTAGCTCGTCGATCTCGTAGACGCGAGCGTAACGCTCACCCGCCGAAACACGATTCTCCGGTGTGTTCTCGGCAGCTTCAATATAGATGCAATCCGCTGGGCAGGCGCCGGCGCATAAATAACAGCCGATGCATCGCTCCAGGCCATTCTCATAGCGATGCAGCATGTGACGGCCGCGCGTCCGCTCGGGAAGCTTGCGGCGCTGCTCAGGATACTGGACGGTCGTCGGCGGCCGGAACATATTGCGCAGCGTGACACTCATGCCCTGCGCGAACTCCAGTAATGCCATTCCCTCTCCCTCTGCCGGCTCGCCCCGGTCGCAATCTATCTAAGGATACAAAGACACATACAGGGCGATAAGCAACGCATTGATGACCGCCACCGGCAGCAGTATCTTCCAGCCGAACCACATGAGCTGATCGTAGCGGATTCGAGGCAGCGTGGCCCGCACCCAGATATAGATGAACAGGAAGAACGCGACTTTCACCAGAAACCAGAACACGCCAATCAGCTGTGCCCACGGAGCCTGAGTGATGTCGAAGAAGATCCCGTTTCCGATTCCCACCCAGCCGCCCAGGAACAACGTCGTTGCCAGGGCGCTTATGGTGATCATGTTCACGTATTCGGCCATGAAGTAGAGCGCGAAGCGCATGCCGCCATATTCCGTGTGATACCCGGCGGTGAGCTCCTGCTCGGCTTCGGCCAGATCGAACGGCGCCCGGTTCGTTTCCGCGAACCCGCCGACCAGGAACAGCAGAAAGCCGACCGGCTGAACGAGGATGAACCACGTCATGCCGCTGCGGTTTTGAGCCTGCACGATGCCTGTCGGACTGAGCGTTCCGGCCAGCAGCACCACACCGATCAACGAGAGCCCAAGGGACAGCTCGTAGGAAATCATTTGGGCCGTCGACCGCAGGCCACCGAGCAGAGAATAGCGATTGCTCGAGCTCCAGGCCCCGAGCACGATGCCGTACACGGCCAACGATAGGATCGCCAGAAGGTACAGCAAGCCGATGTTGATATTGGCGATCGCCATGGTGCGGAACTTTCCCCAGAGATAGAAGGACGGTCCGACCGGAATAATCGCGAAGGCCATAAGCGCGACAAAGACCGATATTCCCGGCGCGACCAGAAAGAGCGGCAACTTCACCTCGCGCGGAATGATCTGCTCCTTCAGGAGCAGTTTGAGCCCGTCGGCAATCGGCTGGAACAACCCAAACGGGCCGGCTCGATTCGGTCCGAGCCGAGCCTGCATGCGAGCCAGCACCTTGCGTTCGGCCAGCGTCATATACCCGAACGCGCCGAGCAAGAAACCCATGGCAATCACGCTCTTTACGACCGAGGCAATAAGAGTGTCGGCCCAGGCGGGTACCATCGCTTCTCCTACACGGGGACGGCCGCGGCGGAGCGCTTGCCGCGCAATCCGACGTCGGCCCAACTAATATCGTGGTAGGCGGGAACGGCCCGCTGAATCTCCTCCCAGATCTCCTCTGGGCGATTGAACTCCAGGGGACGGTCGAAGTACTGCGACAGATCAACCAGCATGCGCCACTCGCCACGGGCGAGGCCCGGAGAGGGAACGACCTCCGACAGCGCCTGCACGCGCCCCTCGGTGTTCGTGAAGGTGCCGATCTTCTCGGCGAAGCTGGCGGCGGGAAGGATGACATCCGCGAGACGTGCGGTCGGCGTCAGCATGAGGTCGCTCACGACCAGCAGATCCAGGCCGCGCAAGCGCTCGGCAATCGCCGGCTCCGAGGCGTCGCTCGCTACGTTGGCGCCAAGCAGCAACGCGGCTTTGACGCCTCCGTTCGGGTCCAAAATGCGCTCCAACTCCGGAGCCTGCCATCGCCCCTCGGGGAGAAGAGAGAGATTCCTGGAGCCCATCGAGTTAGCGGCATCCAGCATCGGAATGACTCCGGCGTGGCCGTGAGCCTCCAGAGCATCCAGGACTTCAGCCGTCGCGGCCAGCGCATCGCCCTTGTCCAGAACGCCCTCGAACGAGTCGTCGTACAGCACGGCCACATCGCCATCCCGAAGAAACGCGTCGGCCATTTCGCTGAGGGCCTCGCCCTCATAGAGTCGAGGTGTCTTGCCCCGGATGGCCGCCGCCAGGCCCCGAGCGATCTCCGGGTAGCGATCGGCGGAGTAGGTGATTGACCGGTCCGATTTGCTCGAAAGCGGGATCTCGTCCGGGCTCAGCGTCAGGAGGCGGGCGTCGTGCCGGTTGACCGCCAGCCGGATGCGAAGCTCCATCACCGGCTCGCGGCGGCTCGGGTCGGCGCCCAGCAGGAGTATGGTTTTGCTCTCATCCAGACCCGCGATGGGCATAAGAGCGTCTTCCAGCCGGTCCATGGCTCGCTCCTGTCGTCCGGAAAGGTCGAGACGAGGCCGAGGGTAGTGATCGACGTGGCCGCTGCCGATGACATCGGTCATGAACCGACGAAACACGAACAGATCTTCGTTCGTCAGCGTGCTCGAGGCGATGCCGGAGATAGCCTCCGGGCCGTTCAGGTCAATGATCTCCTCGAGGCGTCCCGCAATCAAGTCAAGTACCATCGGCCACGAGGTCTGAACGAAGGAGTCGCCTCGCCGCACCAGCGGCACCGACAAACGCTCCGGGCTATTGATGAACTCGGAACCAAATCGGCCGCGGTCGCACAACCAGCTGTCATCAACCTCGGGGTTGTCTCGCGAGAGAAACCGGATCACCTCGTCGTTCTTGCGAACCGAGACGTTGATGTTGCAGCCGAAGGCGCAGTGAGGGCAGATGCTCGGCCGATTTTGCAGCTCCCAGGGGCGAAAATTGAAGCGCTGCTGCCGGCCGGTGAGCGCGCCTACGGGACAAAGTTCGATGACGTTTCCCGAGAAGTTGGAGACGTACGGCTCATCTTGATATGTTCCGACGACCGTGTGCTGG
>JBOGSL010000423.1:0-2646 GCA_050695395.1 Chloroflexota bacterium
GAACAGAGGCGATTCGGACGCGGCCTCACCTGGCGAGCCGGAGTATTCGACCAGGACCTGAGCCAGGGCGTCGGGCAGGGACAGCACCTTCTGCGCGCCGAAGCCGAGCGAACGGCCGCCGCCAATGCCCCCGAGCTGATCGACGATCTGCGAGATCTTCTCGGCGGGAGTCAGCGTCGAGGGGATGCGAAGCACGAGCGAGATCAGCCGTCCCAGCGCCTCGGACACCGCCATGATGTCGCTTCCCGAGTGGCCGGTGGTGACGAAGGCCTCGAGCGGCTCATTACGGTCGTTCATGTTGACCGTCACGAAGGCGGTACCGACCGGCGTGGCGATGCGATGTGTCTCACCGTGGACCTTGCCCGGTCGCGCCTCAATACCGGCCATCCCGGGAAGCGGCAAGGTACCCGCGGAGCGAGTCTCATCCACAGCCTCCGATTCGCCGGCGTCGTCCTGTTCGCGCTCGATTCCCATGTTGAGCACCTGCTCGCCCTTGCACCCATCCCGGAAGACGGTGATCCCCAAACAACCCACGCTCCACGCAAGTCGGTAGGCGTGCTCCACGTCCTCGCGCGTGGCTTCGTTGGGGAGATTGATGGTCTTGGAGACGCCGTTGTCGGTGTGGCGCTGGAAGGCGGCCTGGGTGCGTACGTGCCACTCCGGCGCCACCTCGTGCGCCGTGATGAAGGTCCGCTTGATATCCTCCGGAACCTCATCGATGTGCGCCACTGTGCCTTCGGCGCTCACCAGCTCCATAAGCTCCGGCGTGTAGAAGCCTCTCCGTCGCGCCGCCTCTTGGAAGAGAGGATTCATGAAGGTCAGTACGCGATCGTCCACCTTGTGCTGGAAGGCCAGCGCGAAGATCGGTTCAATCCCGCTCGAGGCGTCTGCGATGATGCTGATAGTCCCGGTAGGGGCGATGGTGGTGACGGTCGAATTCCGCAGCGGTGCCCCGTTCTTGTAGATGCTCTTGCTCCAGTTGGGGAACGGCCCGCGCTCTGCCGCCAGCTTCTCCGACTCGCGGTGGCCGGCGCGCTCGACGAATTCCCAGATGCGCCCCGCCAGATCGATGGCTTCGCTGCTGTCGTAGGGGATGCCCAGCTCGAACAGCAGGTCGGCCCAGCCCATCACGCCCAGGCCGATGCGCCGATTGGCTTTCACCGTGGCGTCGATCTCCGGGAGGGGATATGGGTTGACCTCGATCACATCATCCAGGAAGCGCGTGCTCAAGGCTGTTACCCGCTCCAGCTCGTCCCAGTCGATGTCTTTCCGGCCGTCGCGCTCCACCACAAACCGCGCCAGGTTGACCGACCCCAGGTTGCACGCTTCATTCGGCAACAATGGCTGCTCACCGCACGGGTTGGTCGCCTCGATCATGCCTACTTCGGGCGTCGGGTTGGCGGGGCTGCGATTGATGCGATCGATGAAGACCAGCCCGGGATCACCGGTGCGCCAGGCCGAATCGATGATCTTGCGCCAGACCTCCCCGGCTCGCAGACGGCTCACCGTTTCGTGCGTGTGCGGATCGATCAGATCGTACTCTTCGTCAGCCGCCAACGCGTCCATAAAGGCGTCGGTCAGCGCCACGCTGATGTTGAAGTTGGTGATGCCGCCGTCATTCTTACAGTCGATAAATTCGAGAATGTCGGGGTGGTCGACGCGCAGAATGCCCATGTTGGCGCCACGACGGGTTCCGCCTTGCTTCACCGCCTCCGTCGCCGCGTTGTAGACCCGGAGGAAGGAGATCGGGCCGCTGGCCCTCCCGCCACTGCTCTGCACAACGCTGTCCTTGCGCCGGATGCGCGAGAAGGCGAAGCCTGTCCCGCCGCCCGACTGATGGATAATGGCTGCATTCTTGAGGGAGTCGAAGATTTCGGTGATGGAATCGCCTACGGGCAGGACGTAGCAAGCGGAATATTGCAAGCCATTACCCGTTCCCGCGTTCATCAGGGTGGGGGAATTGGGCAGAAACTTGCGATCCACCAGCATCTCATAAAAGGCGTTCTGGTGGGCGCGAACGGTTTCCTGGTTCGACCAGGGTGCTTCGCCGGCGGCGACGGCCATTGCAACCCGCCAGCACATCTCGTCGGGCGTTTCGAGCACCTGCCCATCCAACTTGCGCAGGTAGCGCTCACGCAGCACACGCATCGCCGGCTCGGACCAGTGGCCGGTCTTATCCGGTCGATCTTGCCCCGTTGTCTCGGGGCGCGTTTGGACCTCCATGTCGTGTCTCCTTCAGACATCATCCCCCAGATAAAGGGGTCTGTCCCATAGTAGGCACTACATGTCGTGCCGTCAAGGCCGGCAACACTACATATTGTCGTGTCTCTCTTATGTCGACACGTGGTCCGGGCAGACGTCCGCGCGCCCACGCCAAGATCATCGGACGGCTAAAAATTGTCGACGAAAAGTGGACGAAAATTATGCAAAATGTGGGCGGAATGCGCGCAAGAACGAGCCGTTAACCTCGTCCCGAACGACGCTCTCGGGCGGCGGCCGAATACGAGCAGGACCAGGCCAGGAGCCAAATAATACGGAACGCATCCTCGGCGGAACGGTCGTTGGGAACGCGCTCGGAACGCGGCCGGAACGCGGTTGCGCACGTGTTTGGAACGCGTCCCCCGTACCCGTACCCGTACCCGTACC
>JBOGSL010000424.1:0-6786 GCA_050695395.1 Chloroflexota bacterium
GTCTCACGGGAATCGTCGGCGGCGTCTTTCTAGTGGTTGCCTTCTCGCTCTGGCTGCTCCGCCCCGGCCACAATCGGCTGGTCCTGGGCTTTCTGGTGATCGCGATGTTCTGCGCCATCCTCCACGCTTACGCGTTCGAGAACACCCCCGACGCGGCTAGCTCTCCAGTCTCAAGACGGACATAAACGCCTCGGGCGGAATATCAACACCGCCCACCGACTTCATCCGGCGCTTGCCCTCTTTCTGCTTCTCCAGCAGCTTGCGTTTGCGCGTCACGTCGCCCCCATAGCATTTGGCCAGCACGTTTTTGCGCATCGCGCGGATCGTTTCTCGCGCAATGATCCTGTTACCGACCGCCGCTTGAATCGGCACTTCAAAGAGCTGGCGCGGGATCACCTTTCGCAGGCGATCTACCAGCACTCGCGCCATCTGCTGCGCCTTATCGCGGTGCACGATGATCGAAAGCGCGTCCACGGCCGTACCCGCCACCAGCAAATCCACCTTGACCGCGTCTGTGGCTCGATAGTCGTTGAAGCTGTAATCCAGCGAGCCGTAGCCCTGGGTGCGCGACTTGAGTTCGTCGTAGAAATCCACGATCAGCTCGGACAGGGGCATGTCGTACTTCAACTCGACGCGTTGCTCGGCGAGATAGTCCATGCCGTGCAACGTCGCTCGCCGCGTTTGCACCAGCTCCATGATCGGACCGACGTATGCCGGCGGCACAAAGATGTTCACCCGAACCCAGGGCTCCTCGATGGTCTCGATCTCCACCGTCGGCGGCAAATCCGACGGGCTGTCCACCTCCAGCAATTCGCCGTTGGTCTTCTTTACTCGATACTCAACGCTTGGCGCGGTGAACAGCAGGTCCAGCTTGTACTCACGTTCCAGCCGCTCTCGCACGATCTCCATGTGCAGCAGGCCCAGAAAGCCGGTCCGGAAGCCGAAGCCCAGCGCCGCCGAGCTTTCCGGCTGGTACACGAGGCTGGCATCGTTGAGCTTGAGCTTGTCCAGGGCGTCGCGCAGCAACGGATACTCTTCGCTGTTGATCGGATAGAGGCCGGCGAAGACCATTGGATTCGCCGGCTGGTATCCCGGCAACGGCTCCGCGGCCGGATTCACCTCCGAGGTGATGGTATCTCCCACGCGTGACTCGCGCACCGATTTCAATCCCGTGGCGATGTAGCCCACCTCTCCGGCCAGCAACTCGGGCACGGGACTCATCTGCGGCCTGAAGACGCCAATCTCCAACGCTTCGATCTTGCGATCGGCAACCATGAGCCGCAACTCCTGGCCGTCTCGCACGACTCCGTCCATCACTCTCACGTAGGCGACCACACCTTTGTAAGCATCGTAGTGGGAATCGAAGACCAGAGCTCGAAGGGGGGCTTCGGGGTTTCCACCGGGCGCCGGCACGCGCGCCACAACCGCCTCCAAAATCTCCTCGATGCCGGATCCCTCCTTGGCGCTGGCCAGGATCGCGTCGGCTGGATCGAGCCCGATCACCTCTTCGATCTGGCGCTTCACCTCATCCGGATCGGCCGCCGGCAGGTCGATCTTGTTGATCACCGGGATCAAGGTCAGGTCGTGCTCCAGCGCGAGGTACACGTTGGCCAGGGTCTGCGCCTCGACGCCCTGGGCGGCGTCGATCACCAGGAGAGCGCCCTCGCAGGCGGCCAAGGAACGCGACACCTCGTAAGTAAAGTCGACGTGGCCCGGAGTATCGATCAGATTGAGCTCGTACTCCCGACCATCGCCGGCGCGATAGGTCATTCGAACGGCCTGGAGCTTGATGGTGATGCCGCGCTCGCGCTCCAGCTCCATCTGATCGAGCACTTGCTCGGTCATGCGCCGCTGAGACACGGTGCCGGTGTCTTCCAGCAGCCGGTCAGCGAGCGTGGACTTCCCGTGATCGATATGGGCGATGATGCAGAAATTGCGGATTGTGTCGCGGCTCACCTGGCGCTCGATTCACCGGCATAAAGAAAGCCAGCCCCGTGCGGGGCCGGCTGGGCTCGCCGTACTGATTTCCCTGCTAAAGGATAGCAACTTTACGAGGGGCGAGAGTGGCATAGTTCGTGCGCCCAGGAGGCCACGCTCTCGCTATGGCAGAATAAAAGGGTCCGGCTCGACAGCCGGAAAGGATGGTGTGGATTGGACCAAGATCAGAACTGGTATCGCCAGTTGCTTGCCCTCGTCCTGGTCGCCGCTTCCAAGGCGGCCGTGGATTTCATCACCAATACCAAGAGTCGCGAGGAAGCCGTCGTCCAGCTTCGCGGCGCGTTTGGGGAGATCGACTACGATTCCCTTGCCAAAGCGCTTACCAAGGGGATCAATCAGGCCGCCGATACGAGCAAGGATGCCCTGGCCGACGCCATCGACACCCTCCGGTCGAGGGGAGTTGACGTGGTCGACGATGCCCGAGATAAGGCCGAGAAGCAACTGGGCCACAAGAAGGGCGGCAAGATGAAGTGGATCTTCGCCTTCCTGCTGGCCGCCGTGGCCGGGTATTTCCTCTCGGACCAGCAGCGACGCGATGAACTTATGGACAAGCTTACGGGCGCCAGCGGACCGATTCAGCCGCCAGCTAACACCGTCGAGAACGCCACCCAGAATCCGTCGCCTCAGCCGCCGAGCGGCCAGCCGCAGGAGTAGAACGCCTCTGCCTGTCCCGCCCGGGCCCGGAGCCAGCCGGACTCCGGCCGGGTCAGACCGTGTGCGCCGGTGAGAGATTCCAGGCGACGGCGCAGGGCAGAGAAGGCGTGCGGCCGGTTCCGTAGGCCGGCTAGATCCGCGCGGGCCCCTCGACATGTGGGGCAGCTGGATTGCGGAGTGGGTTGGCTCGCGGGGCATTTGTCTGGCGATGGAGAGGCTTCCGGCGGGTCGGTTGGGTGGTGACTGGCCAGCCCGCGCAGACTTCCCCGCAGAGCGGCTGCCCTACGAGCAGTGCTCGATCTGGCGCTGAGCGTCGCGCTTGGCGATGGTCTGGCGCTTATCGTAGGCCGTTCCCAGCAATGGGCCACCTTCGGTCCTCGTCCGGGACTCCGTTACGGCCCCGTTTGTCTCGCCGGCGGCTGCACGCGCTTCAAGACAAAGTTACTTCAGACCTGCCGCAATTTGCTGTAGTCAACGATGCTCGACTCGCAACTCCACATACTCTATCGGCTTCCGGAGTATGCGGCGAATCGAGAATTACGAGTCGCCTTCGCGCTTTACCGGCTTAGCAGCATCGAAAGAACGAACGCCGCGCACGCAAGCACGACCGGAGCCCCTCGCCATGACCCGAGGCTGCGGAGCAACGGTCGCAATACCAGCACGGCGCAGGCTGCCCCCGCGCCCGCGGCTACACGGCTCGCGAGCCCCGTCGCGTGGGCAACGCTGCCGGTCGTGAATGCAGCCACCGCCCCGAGTACGAGGGATAGCGCGACGCACAGCAGGATCAGGCCTACTAGTCGCCCTGACGCCTGGCCAGCATCGGCGCGCTTCTCATCAACGTCCCAGCCTCCCGCTGCCGAGAGCGGGATGAAGAAGTTGGGGCCTAGTCCCCGGTAGCTCCGCGGGTAGGCCGGCTGGAGATACGGAATGCCGCCGTCCGACAGCTGACATCCCCAGGCGAGATGGGCCGCTCCAAAGCGGAGCAGAAGCCAGGACTGCACGCCCCAAAGCGTCGGGGGCACGACTGCATGCCCGAAGCTGTCCAGAGGCAGGTCGCAATCGGTGGAGAACCCGAAACGTTCGGGGGTGCTGTCGGCAAACAGACTCCCTGGAACAAGCGAGGGATTCCGCCGAAACTTGGCCTGCGCAAACGCCGCGTCGGTGGGAACCCATCCAATGCCGGTCAACCAGATTTCGGCCCAAGCGTGAGCGCCCCACCGGGCGCCGGTGTTGACGGTGCCGTTAACATCTCTCGCGGGAAGCCCAAGTGAGCGACACCAACCAACCAGGAGCGAGGAGAACTGCCCGCAGTCGCCCTTTCGAGATCGTTGCATGGCGAGATCGCCGCGACGCAAAACCGGGTAGCGGTAATCGTAGTTCGTCACGAGCTCCGCGAAGAGCAAGCGGGCTGCCTCAAGGTCGCTTGACGCCCCTCCGACAATCCTCTGCGCCTCCTGCGCCACCTCGCGTGCTTGCGATATAAGCGGGCTTGAACGCAGATACCGCTGCCCGGCCTCGCGCGTCGGCAGACTGTCCTCACCCGCAACAAGCTGCGTGGTGACGGAACGGAACGACCATCGCAGCTTCAGCGTCTGTCTCGCTTTAATGCGGTAGCGGCCCACCAGATTCTCCCCGACCATTTCCATGGCATCGGGCTCCTGGCTGCGGAAGTCCACGCAAACCTGATCCTGCACCAAAGTGTCGACCGGTTCCGCCAGCCAGAGGGTCAGACCGGAAAGGCCGTGATTGGCGTAGCGGTAGTCGATGGAGTGGGTGGCACCAGGAACACGCTCAAGGTGCTTCTGCTCCCGGTTCTGCTCCTGGCCGGCCGGGCGATCACGTGTAGAAACGACGCTCATCGTCGACTAAGCCCGTCTGCCGACGTGTCGCTCGATCTCCCGTTGAGCGTCCCGCTTGGCGATGCTCTGGCGCTTATCGTATTCGTGCTTGCCTCTTCCCAGACCGAGCTCGATCTTCGCCTTCCCGTGCTTCAGGTAGATCTGCATGGGCACCAGAGTGTAGCCTCTTTGCTTCGCTTTGCCTTCTAACTCGGCCAGTTCGTTCCGGTGCATAAGTAGCTTTCGATCCCGCCTCGGTTCGTGATTGTATCGGTTGCCGTGCTCGTACGGGGCGATGTGAACGTTCATCAACCACCCCTCGCCCTTCTGGATACGAGCGTACCCTTCGCGCAGGTTGATCCGCCCCTCACGAATCGACTTGATCTCGGTGCCGGTCAGCACCAGTCCCGCCTCGACGCGTTCGTCGATGAAGTCATCATGGGTGGCACGGCGATTCACCGCGACCACCTTCACGGTCTCTCCGCCCTTGATGGCCATGGCTCTTACTCTACGTAAAAGGAGATGTCCCGATACTTACGGTAGCGCTGGTCCAATCGCTCCTCGGCATCGAGCGCTGAAAGCTCGTCGATGGCGCGGGATATTTCGCCCACCAGCGACTCGGCCATGGCGGCCGGATCGCGATGCGCCCCGCCCACCGGCTCCGGCACGATCTGCTCGATCAGCCCGAGGTCGCGAAGATCCCGCGCCGTGATGCGCATGTTGGCGGCTGCTTCAGCAGCCTTGCCGGAATCGTGCCAGAGGATGGCCGCCGCGGCTTCGGGCGAGGCTACCGTGAAGACGGAATGCTCGAGCATCAGAATCCGATCCGCGCTGGCGATGGCGAGCGCTCCGCCGCTGCCCCCTTCGCCGATCACTACCGCTACCGTCGGAATCCGCAGCGCCAGCATGGTGCCGATGCTGGATGCGATCGCCTCGGCCTGGCCTCGCTCCTCATCCGCCAGCCCGGCATTTGCGCCAGGTGTATCGATGAAGGTGACCAGCGGGAGGCCGAAGTGCTCGGCCTGCCGCATCAGCCGCTCCGCCTTGCGATACCCCTCCGGATGGGGCATGCCGAAGTTGCGAACGATGTTTTCGCGCGTGTCTCGGCCCTTCTGATGGCCGAGGACCATGACCGACCGGCCGTTGAGCGAAGCCAGGCCGCCGATCAGGGCTCGATCGTCGGCGTAGCCTCTATCACCGCGCAGCTCCACAAAGTCGCCGAAAGCCCGCTGCACGTAATCCAGCGTGTAGGGCCTATCGCGGTGACGCGCGACTTGCACCTTCTGCCAGGGAGTAAGGCCGCTATACAGAACTCGCAGCTTCTCGTCGAGCGCTTCTTGCAGGTCGGGCGCCTCGGCCGCGCCGCCGTTGCTTCGGGCGTGCTCCAGGTCTCGCTCCAGGGGCGCGAGCTCGGTCTCGAACTCAAGCAGGTTGACCAACCAGCTGCCTTTCCGGCGTTTGTACCGGTTGCCTCGAAGCCGCGTAGAGGCCGAGCAGCCTTGCCAGCACGGTCCGAAGCTCTCCCCGCGCCACAACCATGTCCACCATGCCGTGCTCCTGCAGGAACTCGGCGGTAGCGGCCTCGCGCGGCAGCTTCTGTCGCATTGTCTGCTCGATAACCCGTCTTCCGGCGAAGCCAATATATGCACCTGGCTCCGCGATGTTGACGTCCCCGAGCATCGCGAAGCTGGCCGTGGTGCCGCCGAGACACGGGTCGGTCATCACGGAGATAAAGGGCAGACGGGAGTCTTTGAACCGATCCAGGGCCGCCACTGTCTTGGCCATCTGCATCAAGCTCACCATGCCCTCTTGCATGCGAGCGCCCCCGCCTCCGGCGAAAATGACCACCGGAAGCCCTTGCTCGCGCGCCAGATCGAAGGTGCGCGCAATCTTCTCGCCTACCGCAGCTCCCATTGCGCCGCCGCAGAACTTGAACTCCGTGGCTCCGATCATGAATGGCTGCCCGTCTAGCCGGGCCGTCCCGTAGACAAAGGCCTCGTCCACATCGGTTCGAGTCTGGTACTCTTCGAGCTTGTCAGCGTACACCGAACCTGGACTGCTGAACTTTAAGGGATCACCGGAGCGAATGCCCGGATCGAGCTCCTGAAAACTGCCCTCATCGACCGTGATTCCGACGCGTTCTCCCGCCGTCAGAGGGAAGTGATACTTGCACTTCGAGCACACCTGCAGAGCCTGCTCGTGCTCCTTGAGGTAGAGCAGTTCTTGGCAGTGCGGGCAACGCACCCAGAGGTCGTCCGAGGGAAGCTTGTGGAAGTCTTCCGGGGCCGAGCAATAC
>JBOGSL010000425.1:0-4147 GCA_050695395.1 Chloroflexota bacterium
GGGCGGCGTTCGCCGCCCCACCCCTGTTTTCCGAGGAGTAAGTCCGTAACGGGGCGGTCGTCGGAAGGAACCTCGGCGTTCGGCTGCTGTCGAGCTAGATGTTTGACCGCTGACGCCGTTCTTCTAACGACGCTGGCCTGAGCTAGGGCCCGTTCGGATTGCAATCTATCGAATCGTAAACGTTGCGCGACCGGTTGCTCGATGGGCGCCAAGTGTGCAGGTGACTGAGGCGCTGGCCGTGCCGGAGGCGGTGCTTCCCTCGTCGTAGGACCACTCCACGCGGCCCCCGTCGGCTCGTCTTTCGCCGGCAAGGCTGTGCGCCCGGGACACATACCCGTCAGGATAGGTGACGGTGACGCTGCAATCGGCGCCGGGGTGGGTCACGGCCGCGATGGTAAGAAGCTCGTCGCGACGCACCGGTGAGGGGGAGACGCGTACGCGTACCCGAAACGGACCACGTATATGCACAGGACGACTACTGGGAATAGAGCCGCCGCCGAGCGCCCAATCGCCCGAAAAGACACGCTCCACGGTTCGGGCTGCGGTCCTCCCCAGGATGATCCCGGCCTCGCGGTTATCGTCGAGGGAGGTGGTCGAGATGTTCTCGGACCCGATGAAGACCCGCTTACCATCGGCCACGATGGCTTTCGCATGGATATACGGCGACGATAGGATCGCCGTGCCTACCCCACCGCCTCGCAGCATCTCGACGCCGGCGCTATCACTCGACGTAATGAGACGAACCCGGACGCCACGCCGTCGCGCGGCGATCAGGTCCGCCTCGAGCCCCGAATCTTCCACTTCCTCCGCATAGACGTCGAGAGTGTGACGCGCGCCATTGATCAAGCCCGATAGACGGCTTCGTGCGTTGATCGGACTAATGACCAGCCGGCCCAGGTGGGTACGGGGCGAGCGGCGTGACCAATCCGCGTCGAAGATCTTGGCTAGCGCCGAAGCATCGGCGACGCGCGGATCAATTACCCCGAACTCTCGATTGCTGCCGGTTCCGCTGTAAGTCAGGTTAAAGGTGAAGATGCCGGCCAGCCGGCCATCGATGACTATGGCCTTCTCATGGGTGAAGCGAAAAGCGCCTTCGTTTGCCCAGCGCACCGAGATTCCCTGCTGTCGCAGTGCCAAGTAGGCGGCAGACGCGTAGCGCTCACCGCCGAAGGGGCGCTCCTCGAGCAGCACCCGCACACGAACCCCTCGTCGTCTGGCTCGCCCAAGTGCGTCCTCGACGGCCGTATCTGTGAGCTCATAGACCTCGAGTCTGATCGAGTGGCGGGCCCGGCCGATCAGCGCGATAACCGGCGCGTCACCCGCGCCGGGTTCGAAGAAGACGGTCGGTCCGTTTGTGGCTCGAGCCGGAGTAACAGCGATGAGTGGGAGCAGACAACAGAGGAGGACGAGCCGGCGGATCACGCGCCCATCATAGCGCCGCCGGACGGATGCGGTACTTCAGGTAGTTGCACGCGCAACATCATGTGTGGCAGGATGGTTGCGAGAGCAACTGAAGGAGGCAGCAACAATGACCGAAACTCTTACCCGCACACGCTGGCAACTCGATACAGCCCATACTCAGGTAGAGGTGGCCGTCAAGCACATGATGGTGACCACGGTTCGCGCCCACTTTGCCTCGACGAGCGGCCGAATCGAGGGATCCTTGGACGATCCCACTGGAGCCCGGATTTCGATGGCCATCCAGGCCAACAGTATCGACAGCCGAAATGAGCAGCGCGACGCGCATCTCAAGAGCGCTGATTTTCTGGACGTCGAGAAGTTTCCGACTATCACCTTCGAGAGCACACGAATTGAGCAAGTGAGCAAGAACCACTTCCATGTCTATGGTGATCTGACCATCCGGGACGTTACCAAGGAAGTCGAGCTTGACACGGCCGTCAACGGCACGACGAAGAATCCGTATGGTCAGGAAGTCGTGGGCATCACCGCCGAGACGGTGATCACTCGTCAGGAGTGGGGGCTTACCTGGAATATGGCGCTCGAGTCAGGCGGTGTGCTTGTGGGGAATACCGCCAAGATCTCCATCGAGGCGGAGGCTATCAAAGAGTAGTTTCTTTGTGGTGCGGGCCAGGGCACACGGTCGCCCGCCGACTTCGGCGCGACAGAGGGCTGCTGTAGTCGGGCCGTCGGGCAGAGAAGGTCGCGGCCTTCCCCATCCTGAAGCGCGGGAGCGGGTCGGGGCAGCTAGTTTCGGGGAACCTCGAGAGGCGCCAGAAAAGGTCGGGCCGCCGGAGCGAATTCATCCATGCGCCGGGGCGAGTAGTAGCCTGTACATGTGATCGGCCGCAAGCGCCTCTCTCATGATCTGGTCATGGTGCTAGGCCTGGCCCTTGCGCTTCGCCTGCTCTTCGCCGCCATCGTTGCGAACACCTACGACCCGGACGAGTTCGTTTACCTGAGCCTGGCGAAAGCCATGGCTCACGGCGCCGTTCCGTATCACAGTTTTGCCTTCTTCCACCCCCCGGGCATGCTGTTCTTCCTGCAGCTGCTCAACCCGCTAACCTCTCTCTGGTGGCCCCTGGCTCGCCTCGCGGATATCCTGATCGATGCCGGCACGGCCTGTCTCGTGTGGGCCATCGGGCTGCATCTCTATGGCCGGCGAGGCGCGGCCGCCGCCGGGATCCTCTATGCAGCCAGCCCCGTAGCGCTGGTGACAAGCGTGCGCGTCATGCAGGAGCCGATCATAACCTTCCTGGCGATGGCGGGTCTGCTCTTGATCCTTACCAAGCGTGCCCCGTGGGCGGCCGTTGCGGCCGGTTTTCTCCTCGCCCTATCATTCTGGATCAAATACCCGGCCTTGCTCTTCGCCCCGGCTTACGTGCTGGCTGCGGGCCGCCGGGCTTGGTTGTGGGCCGGGTCGGCCCTTGTCACGGCGATTTTCCTCTTTGCCCCATACCTGGGTGATATCCACACGTTCTTTGCACAGACCGTGCTCTGGCAGCTGACGCGGCCCGCCGAGTCCTTGGCGTTTCGGCTGGAAGAGGTGGCCGTCTTTCTGGTACTCGTGAACCCCCTGTCCGTTCTCGCTCTGCGGCAGCGCCCGCAGAAGTTTCTAGTGGCCGGATTCGCTGTCGGGCTCGTGTATCTTTTTGCTGGCCGGGGCTACTATCACTACTTCATGCCCATGATGCCCTTCGCGGCGCTTCTGGGCGCGCCCCTCGCCGCGCGTCTGGTTCACCTCTCGTCGAGAGTTGTGCTTATAGCATGTGTCGCATTCGTTGCGGCCTGCGGCGGCGATATTTTGGCCGGCGGCCCCGGTCGCTCGCTGATCAGCGCTCCATCGCTCAGCGCCGATCTGCCCGTGGTTCATTTACTTGATCATTCCACCGAGCCGGACGATCCCGTCCTGGCCGATCGCTTCGAGTACGCCTACCTCGCCGGGCGCACTCCATATGACTTCTACTTCTGGGACATGACGCATCAAGTCCATGCCCGCCGGCTTGAGGATGATCTCGACGCAAACTTGATTGTCGATACGCACCAGGTCGGACACACCTTCCCTCGGGGTTTCTACTCATATCTCGACCGCCACTACCATCACCACCGAGTGGGCGACACGACGGTCTGGTTCACGGATCGCGAGAGAGAGGGGTGACGAGACGCCCCGTCGGTTCGCCTACGGGCTCGCCCTCCAGCATCACGGTTCTGCCGCGCAGCACAGTCCGCGTTATCGAGCCACGGAGGTGCCGGCCGTGATAGGGCGAGATAGGTTGCTTCGAATGCAGGCGTTCGTTCCGAATTTCTGTCTCCACTGACGGGTCGACGAAAGTGAGATCCGCGTCGCTGCCGGCCCGTATCGCGCCCTTTCGAGGGTACAGTCGGTACAATCTCGCCGTCCCTTCCGAAAGGAGATGGGCCAACTTCTCGGGACGGAACGTGCCGCGCAGCATGTGGTCGATCATAAGCGGGCCGAATGTTTCCACCCCCGCAAAGCCCGCCGGTTTCGCCTCAAGCGGGCGCTGTTGCTCACGGACCGTGTGGGGGGCGTGATCAGAGCCGAGAGTAGAAACAGTGCCGTCCGTGACGGCTTGCCAGAGGGCCATTTGATCGCTCTGTTGGCGGATCAACGGAAAGATCTTCATGAGCGGCCCGATCTCGGGATAACACGCCGCGCTGAGGGTGAGGT
>JBOGSL010000426.1:0-8087 GCA_050695395.1 Chloroflexota bacterium
CGAGAGGCTTCAGGCCGATCTGCTCGACCACCCTCAGATTTACTGGGCCGGCTACGTGCAAGACGCTCAAAAGGAGATGGCGGAGGCCGCCGTGCTGACCTCGATCATTTCGCGGCAGCCGTTGCCCGCCGCCGAGGACCTGGGAGTGGAGAGCGCTCCGTACCTGAATGGCCTGGCCGAGGCGGCCAGCGAGCTTCGCCGCTACATTCTCGATATCGTGCGCCGAGGCAATGCGGAAGCCATGGGCGAAGCGGAGAGAGCGCTTGACATCATGGACGCGGTCTACGCTAACCTCACCACGGTCGACTTTTCGGACGCCATAACGGGAGGGTTGCGACGCACCACGGACGCGCTGAGAGCCGTGCTGGAGCGCACCCGAGGCGATCTGACCATTGCTACCAGACAGGTGGAATTGGAGAAAGCCCTTCGATCAACCTGATCTGTACCGATGCTGTGTGCGGCCCCGAAATGTCTGCCCGCGTCCCTTCGACGGCCACGCGAAACCACGCGGCGCGTCGTCGAGAAGAAGGCTTATAGTGGTTACGGCGCTTTCCCAATCTTCTGAACTGAGGTGCGCACTTGCCGCCTAGCTTTGCGCATTTGCACACGCATTCGAATTTCTCGCTTCTGGACGGATTAGGGCGGATTCCGGACCTGGTGCAGGCAGCCAAGGACGCCGGCATGAGCGCCCTTGCACTTACCGACCACGGCACCATGCACGGGGCGGTCGAGCTTGTTTCAGAGGCGCAGAAGGCGGGTATCAAGCCGATCGTTGGCTGTGAAGTGTATCTCGCCGATCGACCCCTGGACGAGAAAGCCGGACCGGGCGCACGTAACTTCCACCTAACGCTTCTGGCCGAAAACGAAGCAGGTTACCGAAACCTGGTTCGCTTGACCACCGAAGCCCATTTGCGCGGCTTTTACCGTAAGCCGCGGGTCGACCACCGTCTTCTCCGCGACCTGAGCGATGGCATAATTTGCCTCTCCGGGTGCGCGAGCGGGGAGCTTGCGGCGATCATTCAATCTGGAGATTTGACCGCCGCGGAGGAAAGAGCCGACTGGTACGGGCAGACGTTTCCGGGACGCTACTTCCTGGAGATGCAGGACCACGGTCTGGACATTCAGCGACGCATCAATGAAGGCGTCGTTCACCTTCATCGCAAACTTGGTCTGCCACTGGTGGCCACGAACGATGTGCACTACGTGGAAGCTCGGCAGGCGCATACCCACGAAATTCTGCTGTGTGTTCAAACACAAACGACGCTCGACGACCCGAAACGCATGCGGTTGGAATCGAACGAGTTTTTCCTGAAATCGCCAGAGCAGATGGCTGCCCTCTTCGCCGATTTTCCCGAGGCGATTTCCAATACCGCGGGCGTCGCCGAGCGTTGCAACTTTCAGATCAAGTTTGGCCGGCCGCAGGTACCACAGTTCAAGACACCCAACGGCCAGGACTCCGAATCCTATCTGCGAACGCTGTGCGAAGACGGCCTGGCCAGGCGCTACGGGTCCGAGAAGCCGTCTCACGCTCGAGTACGTCTCGACTACGAGCTATCGGTCATCTCCCGTACCGGTTTTGTCGACTATCTGTTGCTCTGTCACGACGTGGTCCAATTCGCCCGAAGGGCCGGAATTGCAGTTGGCCCCGGACGCGGCAGCGCAGCGGGAAGCCTGGTTTGCTATGTGCTGCACATCACGGGCGCCGATCCCCTCAAACACGGGCTTTCTTTCGAGCGCTTTCTCAATCCGGAGCGTGTGACTATGCCGGACATGGATCTTGATTTTGCCGATGACCGGCGAGATGAAGTTTTCCGCTATGTGTCCGAACGCTACGGCCACGATCACGTGGCCCAGATCATTACCTTCGGTACGTTTGGGGCTCGGTCCGGCATCCGGGATGTTGGTCGCGTGATGGGTCTGTCGTATTCAGACACCGACCGTGTAGCCAAGCTGATACCTGCGCCAAACGGCACGATAGCCCTCGCCCGAGAGACAGTCACAGAATTCCGCGATCTCTACGAAAGCGATTCGGCGATAAAGCAGTTGGTTGATACAGCCGAAGATCTGGAGGGCGTGGCCAGGCACGCGTCGACCCACGCGGCGGGGGTGGTGATCTCGAAGGAGCCGCTGGCAGAGCATGTCCCGCTGTACAAGGTACCGAAGAATGATCAGGTGACCACGCAGTACTCAATGGGAGCCCTCGAGAAGATCGGTCTTCTCAAGATGGACTTCCTCGGTCTGCGAACGCTGACCATCCTACAGCGGGCGTGTGACTTCGTTCGCGCGTCGCGCGGCATCGACCTCGATATCAACCGCATTGATGTCGAGGACGAAAGCATCTACCGCCTGCTGTCTTCGGGCGAGACATTTGGGGTGTTTCAGTTCGACGGCGAGAAGATGAGGGATCTGCTGCGAAGTTTAAAGCCGGACCGGTTCGAGCATGTGATGGCGGTGAGTGCCATGTATCGCCCGGGACCGATGGAGAACATTCCACAGTTCGTAGAACGCCACCACGGCCGGCAAGAGGTGGTCTACATCCACCCTTCCATGAAGGAAGTGCTGGAAGAATCGCACGGCATCTTCGTATACCAAGAGCAGGTGATGAGCCTCTTCAACCGAATTGCCGGATATTCGCTTGGCGAGGCCGATCTAGTCAGGCGCGCGATGGCAAAGAAGCACCCGGCGGAGTTGGCAAAGCACCGTGACGCCTTCTTGGACCGCGCCGAAGAACGCGGAACGGACAGACAAACCGGCATCGAGATGTGGAACATCGTCGAGCCCTTCGCCGGCTATGCGTTCAACAAGAGCCACACGGTCGCCTATGGCTTGATCACGTGCATGACCGCTTATCTCAAGGCAAATTATCCTGTCGAGTTCATGGCCGGAATCCTCTCTGCGGAGCGCGACAACGCGGACAAGATTTCGCTGGCTACCAGGGAGTGCCGCCGTCTCGGCATAGCGGTGCATCGCCCGGATGTGAATCACAGCCAGCTGGATTTCGCTCTGGAGAGTGATGGAGTTCGGTTTGGCCTCGGAGCCATCAAACACGTTGGAACGGGCGCCGCCGAGAGCGTGATTGAAGAGCGTCTCCGAGGCGGCCCCTTTAGCTCGATCGAGGACTTCTGCGCTCGAGTTGATTGGAGCGCTGTAAATAAGCGGTTGCTTGAAAGTCTTGCCCAATGTGGCGCTCTCGACTCGTTAGGAGTGGAGCGGGGGCGCCTCGTCAAGAACCTGGACCGCCTTCACGCGTTCGGCGTGCGCATGCACCGTGCCGCCGCTCTCGGTCAAGAGTCCCTCTTCGGCGATGTTGGACAGCCTGAAGCCGATCTATACCTCGACGCTTCGCCGGTGGCGTCTCCGTCAGAACTCGTAGCATGGGAGCGCGAGTTGCTAGGAATAGCGCTGTCGCCTGGCCCCGGTGAGCAGTACACGGATGAGTTTCGAGCTGTCGGAGCCGTCTCTTCTGAGAGCGCTCTCGCCGCGGACTCCGGGACCCGCTTGCGTGTGGGCGGCGTCGTTCGCGATGTGCGTCCCTTCTCCAGCAAGGCCGGCAAGTCAATGGGAGACTTTCAGCTTGTCGAGGCCGCGGGTTCTCTGTCAGTCAGAGTTTTCAATCGAGCCTTCGAGAAATGCGGGGATGTGCTGGTCGCAGGTCGACCGGTGGTTGTCGATGGTCGGATCGAATCTCGAGATGGGGGGGTCCGATTACTTGCGGATGCAGTGTACAGCTTGGGAGATGCGCCCGACCAACCAGCCCAGCCCAACGGCACGTTTGGTCGGGTTGAGCAGAAGCCGGTACCGCGTCCTGACCCCCTTGGTCCCTCTCGGCGAGTACGAATCCAGGTCACCCGATCTGACGACCGAAAGGCCGATCTGGAGCGCCTGGAACAGCTCTACGCGGTGCTACAAGAGTTCAGCGGTCAGGACGAGGTAGAGCTCTTGATCCGGAACGGCGAGCGCATCGGCACTCTGTCGCTTCCGAATCCGTGCACCCGGTTCTGCGACAGCCTGGAACGGAGGATTCGCGAAATTTGGTCCGGTGCGCAGGCCGAGGTACTGGCCGCCGCTTCGTAGAGCTACACGCACTCGGGCTATACCGGCAAGCGCCAGACCTGTACAGTCGCACGGTCGCCCGGGTGCACCTGGGACCGGTCTGACGGGATGCGCAAGAGACCATCAGCGCGGGCCAGTGGAAGCAGCATCGCTGAGTCTTGCTTGCCCGCTAGGACGGCGTGGAATTCGAGTCCATCTCGTTGCAGGAGAACTCTCGCGTATGTCTCGCGGCCTCCGTGATTGTCGATTGGCTCATCCACGATCACTTCAATCTCTGGTCGCAGCGGAGGGGCCCCAAGCATCGCTCGTATAGCCGGCCGGGCAAATTCCTCGAAGGTCACCATGGAACTGGTCGGGTTGCCGGGCAATCCCAGGACGGGGCGCTTGCCGAGCTTGCCAAAGATCAGCGGCTTCCCGGGACGGATGCGGACTCGCCAGAAGTCCACCTGGCCCGCTTCTCCCAGCACGGTTTTCACATGGTCGAAATCACCGACCGAGGCGCCGCCGGAAGTGAGCAAGAGATCGCAGTCTTCGTCCCTCGACATGGCCTGCGCCAGCGAGTAAACGTCATCGGCGGCGACCGAGAGCGCCTCCGCCAGTCCCCCGGCGGCTAACACCGCTGCCCACAGCATGGGCGTGTTGCTGTTGTATATCTGCCCCGGGCCCCGCGCTTCGCCCGGCGCCACCAACTCATCCCCCGTCGACAGAATCGCTACCCTGGGTCGGCGCACGACGGGTGCCGAGTCATTTCCCATCGCGGCGATGAGAGCGATCTCCGGCGCACCCAGCTCGAGGCCGGCGTCGACTAGCCGTTGGCCGGCGGAGAAGTCGTTCCCGGCCGGCCGTACGCACGCTCCCTCCGACACCGGGGCAAAGACCTGGATGGCTGCATCGCGCTCTGTGACCTCTTCAAATGGGATGACGGCGTCGGCGCCGGGGGGAAGTGGGGCGCCGGTCATGATACGAGCCGCATCCCCGACTTTCAGCGTCTCTTGCCGCGCCGAGCCGGCGGCTACCGTCTCGGTAACGGAAAGGGTAAACGGATTGCCTGAGGTGGCGTTACTGGTACACCCGGCGCGCAGAGCAAAGCCGTCCATGGAGGAGTTTGCGAATGGCGGCAGGGGCAGAGCCGCATCAATTGACTCCGCCAGAACCCTCCCTAGAGCCTCGCTTAGTGGTACCCGCTCCGCCGGCAGTCGGTGAAAGTGTTCGAGGATACGGCGGCGAGCCTCCTCGACATCGAGAAGCTCAGCTTGCTTCGCCACGCAATATCTTCTCGTAGAGGAGGCGCGTCGAGGGGGCAGGTTGTGCTGCCAGATGCTGGGCGAAGAGTTTTTCAGCGTACCGATACAACTGGATCGCCTCGCCTCTCCTGCCGGCTCGCGTGAGGTACAGCATCAGCGCCTGATAGGCGTGCTCCCGGTAGGGATCAATGTCGAGAACCTTTTTGATCAGGCGAACACTGTCCGGGTACTCGCATCGGTCTGCGCAGATCGATGCAACACGGAACATGGAGGAGATCCACAGCTCGCGCAGTTGCTCTCGTCGGTCGCTGGGCCAATCCTCGTACAAGTTCTCGTGGAGATAATCCTGCTTGTACAGGGCCAAAGCCGACAGGAAGAGGCCGAGGGCGACATCCGTATCGCCCGCCTCTTGCGCGTCCTGCGCCATCGAAATCTGCGACTCAAATTCCTGGGCGTCGATCCAGATGTCCGCCGCGGTATTCAGGTGAAGCGTATGCCCTTCTTCGCGAATGATCGGATTCTGGCTGCCTGCCGGCCCGAATTGCTCAAACGTACCCACCAATCGTCGCAGCCGTAGCCCAGCATCGACTTCATCCAGGTCCGGCCAGAGTAAATACAGGACCTCGGAACGTTTGACCGGCCGGCCCGCCTCCGTGATCAGGTACTTCAACAAGAGCGCGGCTTGAGGGTCGTTCGATTCACTATCGAAGACGAGGTTATCGCCCCAGAGCGCTCGGAAGGGGCCAAGGGTATAAACGCGCAGGGTCGAAGTCGGGGTCGCAAGCGGCCGGGGGCGATCCAGCCACACGCGGATCCGAAGCAATAAATCCTCGAGGTCAAAGGGCTTGGGGATGAAGTCGTCGGCGCCGCGTTCCAGAGCGCTGAGGATGTCATGATGCGTCGACTTGGCACTGAGGACAATCACCGACGGGCGGTCGGACGATTGAGATCGCAACGAGTCAAGTACTTCGAATCCGTTCATCTGAGGCATCATGAGGTCGAGGATCATCAAAGCGGGATGCGCCGTGCGAATCTTGTCAAGTGCCTCGATGCCGTCTCGGGCCGTTTCCGTTGCGTAGCCTTCGTCTTGCAGCACGGCTGTCAGAAACTCGACGATATCGGCTTCGTCGTCGACGACCAGCACCGTCCCCTTGTCCTCGAGCAAACTCCAACCTCTACACTTAGACTACACCGCACCGAACAGATGTGAAGGCGTTCTCGTGGATCAGTACGACGCCATTGCTCGCTTTTACGATTGCCAGCACGACGCCTTCCACGATGATGTGGACTTCTACCGGAACCTGGTTACGGTCGGCCCGATCCTGGAAGTGGGGTGCGGGACGGGCAGGATCACGCGACCTCTAGCCGAAGAGGGCCTGGAGATTTTCGGTGTGGATCTTTCCTCCGGCATGCTCCGAATCGCTGAGGAGCGGCTGGAGGGGTTCCCGAACGCCCACCTGGCTCGGAGGACCATCGATGCTTTTCCTCCTGAACCTCGGTTTGCGGCCGTTCTCTACCCGCTCAATGTGTTGTGGCACGAGATCAGCCTCAGCGCACAACTCAACTCGCTCGACGCCGCCAGGCAACGCATCCTTCCGCAAGGCTTACTGGTGATTGCCGTCTCCAATCCGCTGACTCTCATGGACCGACGGTCAGATGGCGAGGTGAGGCAGCGGTTTGCCGGACCGTTTGAGGGCGAACGGCTCATCATCACGGCCGCTTCTTGGGATGACGAGGCCTCGCAACTTCTCACCAGCGATCTGAGCTACGATCTCGTCGCGGCGAACGGCAACGTGACGCGGACGGGGACACGGATCGAGTTTCGCTACACGTATCGCGCCGAGCTCGAGCTACTCCTCCAGGTTGCTGGATTCCAGACGACGCAGGTGTACGGCTCGTACGATCTCGATCCGTATGACGCCGCGAGCGGAGAGTTGATCGTGGTAGGTCGGCCGCGCGAGCCAAAGGTCTGACGGCGTAAGCGACGCGCGTTCCTTACTACAAGACGACGTGGAGGATGTCACGAGACATAACGGCCTGTCCCGTCGCTTCGCCCTCGCGCTCTCGGCGATTATCCGACGTCAACCAGGTCTCTGCCCAGCGCCTTCGCCATGGCCTGCTCCTCCTCGGGGGTCAGCGCGTAGGGGGACGACCCGGCGTCGATCGGCTTGGCGTAGAGCCGACTATCACTGCGGGAGTGTAGGGCGGTAATAACGACTCCGTTTCGTTGCCCGTCGAGCAAGGCCAGCGCGAAGCTCTGGTCACCCCCGGTATCGTGAAATGGGCTGAATCGCACGAGCCCAAGGTGCCGTATCATGCCCGGGAGAAGTTCTACGATCGCGTCGTGCTCGTGTTTTACTTTGGTCATCGAGTCGTTGACGTTCCTGACCGTCCCAAGATATTCGACCAGCATGTTGCTGATGTTGTCGCCGGATACGCCGTAGAGCAGGTCGGTGAGTCGCCGCTCGGATCGCTTGACGCGATCTCCAAGTCGGGCCATCCACAGAATCGTGAGGAGCAAAGCCACGGCCAGGACCACCCAGGCGAGAGCGGCGTGGTCATGGAAAAACGGCTGGAGCGAGTTCAATTGCGTACCGCCCGGAGGTGGACTACGGAGAAAGTATAGCGGCTCAAGTAGCGTTTGATGGCTGTGTATAATACGGGAGTCCGCCGCACTTGACATATGTACGCGTCGTGATACAAGTGGACCGTCACAACGTTATAGAGAGAGCACCCAGTGCCCAAGAAAATTCAGAAACGCTCCAATAAGACACGCGCCAAGACCCGGCG
>JBOGSL010000427.1:0-1984 GCA_050695395.1 Chloroflexota bacterium
GCAATGGTTGGTCGGAGTGCCCCCTCCCGCTCGATCAAACGTCCCTCGTGCTGGCGCATCTCCTTGCTAGAGATGCGAAAGCCTGCAACAAACTGTCCACGACTGTATTCAATGACCCACACTTCGAGCTGCGCTGGGTCAGCGACCCGCCAATTAGGCTGGTCGCGTTGTATGGCAGTGGTCAGTTCTCGCCGTAGTTCAGTCCGCTTGAACGAACTTTCCTGCAGAACCCGGACTATTGCACGGAAAGTCACCTCCGACCGCATAAGCCGCACTTCCTCGGCCCATACGTCAAGCGCTTTCTGGACCCGTTCTGGGCGCCAAATGCGTCCAGCTATCCAACCCGGCTTGTCACCCGCCGATCGGCGCGTTCGACCTACTTCTACGAAGACGTCCTCCGCGAGACCCAGTGAGAGCACGGCGGAGTGGCTTGAGCGCGTACGTTCTTCGAAAATAACGACGTCGGATCGTCCATCAAAACCGCAAGCCTCGACCCTTATGCCAGGTATTTTGGCCATCGCTCGTCCCGCAATCGGTGCAAGGCCGGGCACCGTGGTGACGAACATCCTGGTCTTCGGCGATCCTCGTGGTTGTTCAGACCGCAGATCGTGCGTTGCAGAGCCGGCACTCCTGCGCGAAGGCCGGCAAACATGTTCCCGCTGCCCCCTCACATCTCCCGGCCTACTCCGGTCGCGCGCTCAGACCGAGGCGCTCGTCCCAGATCGCGATGTTCGGACCTGTGATCCAGTGTCCAGCGATTCGAGGCTTACCCTCCGCTACACCTGGAGTGACTTCAATATGCGAGGCAATCGCGTCCATCGAGACGTTGTACCACGTCGCCCATTCTGACTGTCGAGTTTCCTTAGCTCAGCCGCTCTCCTGGCGGGGAAAGAATCTCGACGTACCCGTCGGTCCCATGAACCCGGATCCGCTGCCCATCGCGGATCAGTGTCGTGGCATGCTCCACCCCCACGACGGCAGGCACACCGTACTCCCGTGCGATCACCGCGCCATGGGTCATCAGACCGCCCGCCTCCGTCACCAGCCCCTTGATGCCGACGAACAGGGGCGTCCAGCTCGGGTCCGTATAGGCCGTGACCAGGATGTCGTCCGGCGCTAGATCGGCCTCCGCCATATCCAGGACGACGCGCGCCCGCCCCTCGACTCTCCCTGAGGAAACCGGTATGCCGGTCAGCGCGCCGGCCGGCACATCGTCGCGACGGTACGCCCCGGCGATGATCTCCCCATCCGATGTGAGCACTCTCGGCGGCGTGAGGGTTTCATACGTCCTGAACTCATCCTTGCGCCGGCGGATGAGCAGGTCATCCACGTGGTTCGTGCGCACCACGTCGTGGAGTTCCTGGAACGTGAGGTAGAAGATGTCCTTCTTCTCATGAAGCACACGAGCCTGCACGAGGCGCTCGGCCTCCTGCAGCAAGGCCTGCTTGTACACGAAGTGGCGGCTGACTACGCCGTACTTCGGGTACTCCCGGTATCCGCTGAAGGTCCGGACGCGATCGATCATCCGCTTGGTCTCTTCCGCCTTCCGCTCGCCACCCGGTAAGGCGCGCAGCCGATCCAGCAGCTCCTCTTCCTTCTCCAAGGCCTCCTGCCGGCCTTGCTCGAAGCGCCGTCCACCCTCGCCCGGCCCGAAGTTCTTGATGTTGCCGAGGATCGTGGGCACGAGGGTAGCCGGGCGTTCGCTCCAACGCGGCCTTGTGATGTCGATCTCGCCGGCGCAGCGCATCCCGTAGTTGTCGAGGTAGGCCTGGATGTCGTCACGCGCCTCCCGCCCGCCGGGGGCGAGCGCCCCCAGCTCGTCCAGGAAGTCCTCGTCCTCGACGTGCTGCAGAAATGCCACCACGTCCGGATGCGGACGGATCACGTCCGCGACGTCAAGGAGGGCCAGCCCCATGTCCGACGTGACGTTGTGGGGGACGGACTGGCTGAGCGTGTCGGCCGCGTTCTTCTCGCCCAGCCACGC
>JBOGSL010000428.1:0-3796 GCA_050695395.1 Chloroflexota bacterium
GCACCCCGTCCAGGCGCGACAGCGCCACCCGGATCGTGTTCTCGCAGCTCGCGCAGTGGATCTCCTTCACGGCGATCGTCGCATCTGCCATCTCGGTCACCTCTTCTTCGATCTGTTGGGACGGTCCATCACGCCAGGGCCCCCCTAAACCTTCCATTCGACTAGAAGGTCAAGGGCGACCCCGAATTCTTGGGGGGCCGGACAGGTGCCCTTGGCGGCGTCGAGCACGGGCAGGCGGTGCCCGTCCCGATGGCCCGGGTGGCCGCGGCGTGGCAGTGCTCGGGGCGCATGGAGATCCTCAGTGCCGACGGGCCGGTTCATGGGCGGGCGGACATCGGCGGGCGGACATCGGCTGACGGACATCGGCGGACGGACATCGGCGGACACTCGGGCGTGTCCAGGTCCCGGCGCGATGAGCCTCAAGCCACCTTGCATTGGTCTCGGCGGGTCGAGGCGTTCGTCATTTCGTCACTTCGTCAGTTCGTCACCGGGCTGGTCAACGACCAGTTCAAGACCGTCGAGCAGAAGTTGTGCGCTTTTGCGAGCCTCCTCCCTCAGGTTCGGTTGACGATTCTCGGAGGTAGACGTACGCTGACAGCGTCACTGTGGTGGTGAAACGGCAGCTTCCAAAATGTTGCGAGGGAAATATCCCATGACTCGGTTGAGGCGTCGGCTCACGCAATTGGCATCTGTGTTCCTGCTCGTCCTGTGGGGAGTCACTTCTATTGATGTTTCCTATTCGGGTGCAACGCAGGCAATGGCCCCTAACATCTGGAGCTACTACGACGAAAACACGGTTAACTGCAATAACTTCTACAACGAAGGCTTTGAGCTAGGCCAGCATGATCTCTCCGAGGGCCAGAATTACTATGCGAAGGACCTGGTAATTATTGACTGGGGTCAGCTATGGTACCAAGGGGGCTTCGGGGCTATGAACTGGAGCAATACCTTCGTCCCTGGCGCCAATATAGAGAACTGCACAGAGCAGTTCGCCGAGGGCTACTACGGGGGCACTGGGCCCAACACTGTGGCCCATCTTCGGATTGCTCTTGGCACTAGTAACTACGCGACCCCGACTGAGTTCCCGTCCTATGCTGCGGGTCAAGCTTGGGGCGACTTCGCTGTCGCCGCGTGGACTTGGATATATGACAATGGGTATTCGAAGCAGGTCGACGTCGCGGCTGGTTACGACGCCGAACTTGCGTGGGACAGCTACAGTGGGACCCTCTCGTTCGAGCAAGGTTGGAACTCAGCTACGACGGGTCTGATATATGACTTTGGTGATGCCGAGGGTTGTCCCCCCTCCGGCTCCTGCGCTAACGGCTGGACGGTCCCGGATGTTGTAAGCGTTGCGTTCAGCGGAGGGACTGATAACTGGCCGCTCCCGGAGATCTACGACACCAACGGAGCGAACGCTTTGCAATGGGCGAACCTGGCTAGCAACGGGATCGACTCAGGTATCCAGGGTGTAATGACCCAGAGCGGAGCCTGCTCACAAATGCGGGGGTGCTCAGGTACGAACAACACCCCAACCCAGGGATGGTCCCAGCTGAGCGCAGACCTGGGAGCAAATTCCAACCTCATCTTCTCCAGCGATATTTGCTGGTTCCAGAACGGCTTCTGCTCGTGAGGACAGTCGTGCACCGGGAATTTGCCGCAGCTATGCGTGCTAAAGACGTGGTTGTGGTTGATCCTCCCCAGTTGGGCCGCCAGGAGGCGCTGCCGCGGTCCGACTTTGAGGACTTCTATCGAAGCGAGTACCCGGCGGTCGTACGGCCAGCGCCCGCGCTTGTAGGTCGCTTGGACGTTGCCGAGAGAACCGCGCGAGAGGCCTACGCCCCCGCATGCAGAGGATGGGACAAGAAGCGTTCGCATGAAAGGGCGGGGCTCTGGCTGCGAGGAGTCATCGTCAATCGGTCGCTCAGCGTTTCGCGTCGGCGAGCCGTCGAAGTGGGATCGTTTTCGAGAGTGGGGCCGGCTGGATGGCCCGTGGCGGAGTTGTCGGTTGATCCGGCAGTCTGGGTGGGGGTGCCGAAGCCACCCAGACTTCGAGCGCGCTCGTGGGCCTTGACGGATGGAGCATTCCCGAAGCCGCAGCGATTCGAGTCGCGAGCGCAGCTCGGAAACGGTCGGGACGCACCTGCGACGCGCACGTTGGACGCTCGCTGGCCGGCTTGGCACTGAGGAAGGCTAAATGAACATTGAGGAGGGGCTTCAGCGCGCTCGGTTAGTAGACCGGCAGCGACTGAGGATGCGCCGTCCCGGCGTTGAGTCAGGTAGTGGTATTCGGAGGCGCCGGCGGGTCATCAGGATCGTGGCGCCATTCGCTACCCTTGGTGTCGCTGCTGGCGCAATTACCGCGGGCATAGGGGCTACGTCTCAGCGACAGCCGAGCGTTGCGATTGGGGTGGGTCAAGGGGCCACATCAACCTTGTTAAAGAGAAGGACCGCTCCCTTTGTCCCTGGGCCGGAAGCGCCCGTCGCCTCTAAGTCCGGGCTTCCCCTTTCGGAGCCGACATCTGCTCCAGTGACTTATACAACGCGGGCTCTTCCATGCGCCTCCGAGAACCTCAGTGTTTCCGAGGGCGCGGGGGTTGGGGCAAGCGGCGTCGTTTCCTATCCCATCATCTTTGCGAACAGGTCATTGGCAAGTTGCCTCCTAAAGGGCCAAGCCACTGTGGTGGCGAGTGGTCAAGGAGTGCCCGACGTGCATTCGAGTCCAGGAGGCACCATTCCTGTCGGCCCCCCGGGGGACATGGCACAAGGGGAGGAGTCCTCCTTTGAACTGGGAACCTACTCGTATTGCGCGTCCTTCCCCAACGGCGGAGGCGACACCTATTCCTCTTTGCTCATCCGCCTTCCTTCGGGTGGAACGACGACGCTAGCGCTCCCCGACCCAATCGACGCGGCCTGCGGCGTCAGAGTCTCGACCTTTGCGTATGGGAGTTGACGGGAGTTGACGCCCTCGGAGGGCGTAAGCCGCATCACTCGACGCCTCCCATCTATCAGGGGCGCCCGATGTCAAGAGCACCGGGCGGGTGTTTTGCCCGGCTCGTCGAAGGCCGAGGTAGGCGAACGACTACAGTTGGGAACGGAGACGATCAGGCTTGCGCACGGTGGGGGCGCACCGTAGCCGGACAGTCGAGGGCGCGAACTCCCGGGCGTCTTCATTGGATTATTCGGACCCTACGGGTTGTTCCTTCGCGCCCCGACGCCCCTTCCCGGCCCTGCGGGGCACACCGGGAACCTCTCGCTCGTGATGCTTGTCTCCCGGAGCAGCGGGTCCAAGGAGATCGAGATCCTGGTGCTACGCCACGAGTTCGAGGTCCTTCGCCGCGACGGGGCGCGACCTCGTTTCGAACCGGCCGATCGGGCCTGGCTCGCCGCGCTGAGCCGACTTCTGCCACGAAAGCGGTGGTCAGCCTTTGGCGTAGGACCCTACGGGCGGAGGGTCACGCGGGCCCGGACCTGAGTTGAGCCGGGGCAACCGCCGGCGAGCCCGGAGTCAACGGAGGCTCCGGTCGGATCGGCCGGTCGTTCACCGCCGGAGGCGGTGCCGCCGGCCGGGTCGCCGGGGCGCTCCGGTGACGGGGGCTGCCCGGAGCGGACCATCTCCGCCGGCCGGGTCGCCGGGCCGCTCCGGGGACGGGAAGGCCGCTGCCGGCGATCCGGCCGGCTCAGTGAGCCGCTGCGAACTGCGCTTCCTCGGTCGACCCGGCCAGCGCCAGCGTCGATGCCCGACCACCGGTCAGGGTGGTCATGACGTCGTCGAAATAGCCGGCGCCGACCTCACGCT
>JBOGSL010000429.1:0-2882 GCA_050695395.1 Chloroflexota bacterium
GGCCCGCTCCCCCGCATCTCGCAGGGCCTCCGTTAACTCCTCAGAGCAACGAACGACCGTGCCGTCCTCAAGTCCTACCTCGTCCGGAATCACCACCGTTCCCGGGGCTAAGTCGCTTGACAAGGAGCCGGCCAATCCGCAGCTGATCAGAGTCGAATCCGGCATGTCGGTCGCCGGCACACTGCAAAGGCCGATCCCGGCGCGGTAAACCTTCGTGGCATGCGGGAGGCGCAGTCGCGCGGCGACGTACTCGAGCCGGGTAGCCGTCACCACGGCCGGATGTATAGTAGACGTCGCGACCGCGGTGGGCCGGTAATCGCGCCTTACCATCGCCGCCGGAGCGCGCTTCCACCGACCCGGGCACCTACGGGAACGGCACGTCGTGGAGAAGGCGCGAAGCCGGAGCTTCCCGGTTTTCGGCCATGCGCCGGGTCAACAGCCGACGTAGCCATGATCCCGATACCAGCGCACCGAGCCCTCCAGAGCCGGGTCGACGGGGCCAGGGATGTAGCCGAGCTCGTCCTGCGCCTTGGCGGACGAGACGTACATGTTGTGGCGAGCCATATGCACCCCCTCGAGCGGGACCAGGGGTTCGGAGACCTGCCCGGCCCGAGACAGAACCCGACAACGCAGCTCATCGGCCCAGCCCAGGGCGAAGGCGGCGCCGTACGGAATACGGGCGCGGGGGGCGCGCCGGCCGGAGATCGCGGCCAGACGCGAGAAGAGGTCGGCCAGTGGCAGATTTTCGCCGCCGATCAAGTACCGTTCGCGAAGTCTGCCCCGTTCCAGGGCCGTCACGTGCGCGGCGGCCACATCCTCAACAGCCACCACGTTGACGCCGCCACCGAGCGTGGCGAACATGTGCCCGCGCATCAATTCCAGGACCATCCGGCCCGTCGGAGTCGGTTTCCAGTCGCCGGGTCCGATGGGCATGGTGGGCAATACGAGGGTGGTCGGAACGCGCGCGGCCATCGCCACGCGCTCGGCTTCGAGCTTCGATTGATGGTAGGCCGACGGCGAATCGAGGGCCCAGTCGCCCTCATTGCTCAGACGGCCATTCGCCGGCCCAACCGTCGCCGAGCTCGAGGTCATCACCGCGGTTTCGATGCCTGCCAGGCGGGCTGCCTCGAGGAGGCTCTTCGTGCCACGCACGTTGGTCGCCGCGATCTCCCGTCTGCGCCCGGGGGAAAAGGTATAGACGGCCGCCACATGCATCAGGTAGCGACAACCCTTCATCGCATCGACCAGATCCCCTGCGCGACGGAGATCGCCCTCGACGCTCCGGCAGCCGTCGGCCTCCGGAAATTTGGAGCCGGGCCGAGTGAGTACACGGACCTGGTAGCCCGCCGCCAGGAGCGCGGAGAGGACGTGACCCCCGATGAAGCCCGAGCCGCCGGTGAGAAAGACCTCGCCTTTCACCCCTGGAGATGGCCGCCGATCGCGCTCACGCTGCCCCGCAACACGTCCGCGGTAGCGCGCATCGATTCGATGGGAGACTTCATCGTGGCATCGACGGCTGTCGGCTCGTAGCCGCAGTGGGCCATACAGTTCTCGCAGCGAGGATCCCGTCCGCGGCCGTAGCTGTCCCAATCCGTGGTCTCGACCAGTTCCTTGTAGCTGCCGACATATCCGTCCGACATCAGATAGCAGGGCCGCTGCCAGCCGAGCACGGAGAAGCTGGGAATACCCCACGCCGTGCAGCTGAAATCGACCTTACCCTCGAGGAAATCCAGAAACAGTGGCGAGTGATTGAGCCGCCACTTCTTGCGCTTGCCGCCGGCGAAGGCCTCGCGGAAGATCGCACGCGTGCGCTCGACGCCGAGGAAGTGCTCTTGATCGGGAGCTTTCTCGTAGGCGTAGCCCGGGGAGATTTGCATCGCATCGACTTCGATCTCGTCGTTCAGGTAGTCGAGCACGTCGCGAATGGTGCGGGCATCGTCCTGATCGAAGAACGTGGTGTTGGTGGTCACCCGGAATCCCTGCTTTTTGGCTAGCTTGATGGCCGCGATGGCCTTGTCGAAGACGCCGTCGCGGCACACCGACTGATCGTGACGCTCGCGCAGCCCGTCAATGTGAATCGACCACGAGAAGTACGGTGACGGCTTAAAAAGATGCAGCTTCTTGGACATGAGGATGGCATTGGTGCAGAGATAGACGAACCGTTTCCGCTCCACCAACGCCGCGGTAATTTGATCGATCTCCTTATGAACGAGTGGCTCCCCGCCGGCGATCGAGACAATCGGAGCGCCGCACTCCTGGACCGCGTCGATGCACTCCTGGACGCTCAAGCGGCGCGCGAGGATGTCATTGGGATGCTGGATCTTTCCGCAGCCGGCGCAGGCGAGGTTGCACTGGTAGAGCGGCTCCAGCTGCAGCACGAGCGGGTACTTATCCCGCCTCTTGAGCCGCTGCGTCGTGATGTATGCCGCCACTCGCAAGTTCTGCCGCATGGTAATCGCCATCGCACTTCCTCGCTCAGCCAGGTTGGGCACGGGTATAGTGAAACTAGCCGGTGCGGTTGATTATAGGTCTGCTCGGAAAATTCGTGTACCGGAGGAAAGGAGGCACCTGCCAGACCCTTCCGGGGTCAGCCCCGATTCTCACGCCGGGAGGAGGGAACCGTGGCGTTACCGAAATCATCTATCACTGAAGGACGCAAGGCCGAGCACATCCGCATCAATCTTCAGGAGGATGTGGCGGCAAAGGGAGTGACCAACGGCTTCGAAGACTATAGGTTCAGCCACCTGGCACTCCCCGAGATCGATCTCGATGAGATCGATCTCAGCACTCAGCTCTTTGGCCGTCGGTTAGGCGCTCCACTATTCATCTCGTGTATGACCGGCGGCACCTCAGAAGCCAAACACATCAACACCATACTGGCC
>JBOGSL010000430.1:0-8031 GCA_050695395.1 Chloroflexota bacterium
GGAGTGCTCGTGCACGAAGCATCAGCAAGCGCGCGTGAACGCACGGGCGGGCGCGGCTGCTATCGGGCAGCCGGCGCAGGAGCTAGCCGGCCTGCCGCCCGCGTTGACACGCGGGATCGTCGCGGGAGTGCTCGCGCACGAAGCATCAGCAAGCGCGTGTGAACGCACGGGCGGGCGCGGCTGCTATCGGGCAGCCGGCGCAGGAGCTAGCCGGCCTACGGCCGGTGCCACACAGGGACAGAGCCCCGAGCTACGCCTGCGGCGCCCATTACGAGCCGGCGTGACCGTTTTCACACATGGAAATGTTACCGACGAGGTCCTGTAGGGAACGGTTCGCTCATCTGAAAATGTTACCGACCTTGGGGCCTTGCGAAACGGACGCATCTCCCGTATGCTGAGCAAGCATACAGAAAGAGGGCAGGAGGAAGTTATGCCCCGCAAACCTTTGCATGTCCCGCTCCGGCTGATCGCCGGATTAGTACTGCTCGTCCCCGCCTTGATGGTGGGCTACGCGAGCTTGCATCCGGGGCTGACTTCAGCCGCCGGCGGCAAGGGCTGGCACAGCCTTGCCGTGGTCAGCGATACCGGATCGACGCCCGTCGCCGGAACAACCATCTACCTCCGGGTCACTACCACGGTCGATGACGACGTTGCCGATGACTGCGCCGGCTCGGATCCGTGCAGCCTTCGCGCCGCGATCGAGATAGCCGACAGCAATTCCGGTGTTACCAACATCTATGTTCCCAGCGGGCACTACTTGCTCTGCGGCAACGACGATGACACCGGCGAGGGGGCGCTCCACATTACCGGCAGCGGCACCGTCAACATCAACGGCGCCAGCCAGAGGGGGGTGGTGATCGACGCCTCGCCGGCAGGCTGCGATTTTAACCATCACGCCTTCGACCTCGGCCTCACCGGCAACCCCACGGTAACCATGCGCAACCTGACCTTGACGGGCGCCCGCAAAAAAACCGCCAGCCTGGGCGGGGCGCTGTATCAGAACGCCGGGACGCTCTCGATGACCAGCGTGACCGTAACCAACAACGGCACGGAAACCAACGGCGGCGGGATGTACCTTTCCCCCACTGGAACCGATACCCTCACGGCGGTGACGGTGACCAACAACTTTGCGCAGAACGGCGGCGGCATCTACCTGGCCGGCGGCGCCCTGGTCATCAACGGTGGAACATACAGCAATAACACCGCCTGCAGCAATACGTACGATCCGACCACGTTTGCCATCACGTGCGCCGTGGTTGTTCCGCTCGCCATAACCACCGACTTGCCGAGCCCATCAGATTTCTCCACGGGCGGCGGAATAGACATCGCGCCGGGCGCAACCGCGACCATTACCAGCGCTACCATCAAAGGCAACTCGGCGGGAAGCGCCGCGTGTGGCGGCGGCTCCGGCGGCGGCATCGAGGATGGCGGTTCATTGACCTTGAACCGAAGCACGGTAAGCGGTAACTTCGCGTACTTCGTCCTTAACCTCTATCGTACCGGTCGGGGCGGGGGGATCCGGGTGAACGCCACCTCGACGTACGCGGAAATCGACAACAGCACGATCTCGAACAATTACGCCGGCTACGAGGGCGGCGGAATCTTCATGGGCAACACCCTCACCACCTCAAACGATCGCATCATCAACAACCAGGCGGGCGGTTCGCCCGCCGGCGTCACGCTCATCACACCCGACAGCATCGTGGCGGATTGCGGGCCGAGTTGCAACGTGCCGGTTGCCTTCTACGGCGCCGGCGGCGGGATCGCCGGAGACCACTCTTCCGACGTAACGCCCGTCGGGCTGTACAGCCTCACCGATACCGCCAGCTACATCAGCGGCAACAAGGCGGTGCCCGCCGACAATAGCTGGAACGGCGGCGAGTGTGAGTCGTTCGGGGGCGCCCTCTACCTCGGTGAGGACGTGAGCGCCACGCTCACCCAGACACACCTCATCAGCAACGATGCCTGCACCGGCGGCGGATCCTACCAGTACGTTACTTCCGACGGCTCTCCGTCCACCAAGGTCCCCCAGCTCACCTATACCAACAGCTACGTCTACCAGAATCAGGCGGGCGGCAATGGTGGCGGGATGTACGTCGACGGTAATGACAACTGCGGCGTCAATTACCTGGCGCTGAGCTACACGCGCGTGGTGAACAACACCGCGGGAGCGGGTCCAGGCACGGGCCACGGCGGCGGTATCTACTCCGACGGCTCGAGCATCCAGGTCAACCCGCTCAGCTTTGTAACGAGCAACCATCCGGACAACATCGTGAACACCTGCACCGCGGGCTAGCAAAGCTCTCGAACGAACGGCCGGCCTTCCGGCCGAACCCCGGCGATCGCACGATCGCCGGGGTTTTTGTTGTTGCCGGAATCGCACGGTATGCGCCCTGTAGCCGCAGGACTGCAGGCACGCGAGAGTCGCCGGCTATCCCTGCGGCTCCGGCCCGACCGGTGCCGTTATTGACGCCGCTCCCTCTCCATCCGACCTCTTGCTAATCGGGGTCATCTACCGTATGCTGAGCAAGCACACACGCCATCGGTAGGAGGAAGTTATGTTCGGCAAACGCCACTTCACGCTCCGGCTGCTTGCCGGAATCGCTCTTCTCTCACTCGGGGGAACCGCCGGGGTGGCCGGTCAGGCCGGCCTGGCACACGCGCAGACCGCCAAGTACCTGACCGTCAACACGACGGCCGATAACGCCGGTGACACCTGCGTCGGCGGTCATGTGTGCAGCCTCAGGGGCGCGCTCGACCAGGCCAACGATAACCAGGGCACGACGTACAACATCTACGTGCCGTACGGGCATTACAACACCTGCGACACGCTGTTCATCGCCGGTGGGGCGATCGTCAACCTCAACGGAGCCAACCAACGAGGCGTGATCATCAACGCCGACGGCGAGAACAACGGCTGCGACTCATACAATCACCGCGGCTTCGTTCTGTACCAGGATGACAGCAGCAGCTACCCCACGGTCACCATGCAAAACCTCACGATCGAGGGCGCCCATGTCTCGGGCACGAAATACGCTCCCCAGCCGTACGACGGCGCGGGTATCGCGCAGGGCAGCGGGACGCTGTCGCTGAGCAACGCCACCATTACCAACAACAATACCGGCGACGCCGATGGTGGCGGTCTGTACCTCGACCCCACCGGCGCCGATACGTTGAGCAACGTCACCGTCAGCAACAACTACGCGTTCAACGGCGGCGGCATCTTCCTGGCCGGCGGCAGCCTGACGATCAACGGCGGGACGTTTCTGAACAACAACGCCTGCACGAACTCATACGATGCCAGTACCCACACAACCAGCTGCATCTCCAACGTCATCACAGGCGGAATCGTCACCGACCGGCTCAACCCGGACTTCCACACGGGCGGCGGCATCGACATCGCGCAGAGCGCGAGCGCGACGATCACCAGCGCCACGGTGAGGGGAAATTCGGCGGGTAACGCTCTGTGCGGGGGCGGCTCCGGCGGCGGCATCGAGGGCGCGGGCTCGCTCGATCTCAATCGCAGCACGGTGAGCGGCAATTTCGCGTATTTCATCGCTCCCGACGAGTCGCCGTACTATCGCTCGGGACGAGGAGGCGGCGTTCGGATCAACCGCACCTCGAGCTTCGCCGAGATCGACAACAGCACCATCTCCGCCAATTACGCCGGCAACGAGGGCGGCGGCATCTTCTTCGGTACCACGCTTACTACCAGGAATGACCGCATCATCAACAACCAGGCGGGCGGCTCGCCGGCCGGCGTTACACTGACGCCTTCGCCAACCGCAACCATCGTCACGGATTGCATCACTGGCTGCGGAACCGCGCCGAGCGCCGTGAGCGGCCTCGGCGGCGGCATCGCGGCGGATCACGATATGCTGGACGTCGTTCTCTACAATCTGACCGACACCGCGAGCTACATCAGCGGCAACAAGGCGGTGGATGCGGACAACACCTACAACGGCGCGGAGTGCTCGTCAGTCGGCGGCGCGATCTACATCGACTACAACGCCACCGCGACGCTCACTGGGACCCATGTCATCAGCAACGCCGCGTGTGATGGTGGGGGATCTTTCCAGGTCGCTGAGGAATCCGACGTGACCACGCCTAGCCCCCAATTGACGTTCAACAATGCCTACGTCTACCAGAACAAGGCGGGCGACGACGGCGGAGGAATGAACGTTGTCAACGACCTCAACTGCGCGGGTGTCTACCTCGTTGTGTACAACACTCGGGTCGTGGACAACACCGCCGGCACAGACGGCGGCGGAGCCTGGGTCTCCAATGGCGGGCTACAGGTAAGCGGCTACGGGGGCTTCAGCGGCAACCACCCCGACAACATCGCTCCTCCATCAGCCCTGCTGTGTGACGAGTAGCTAACAGCCTCGAACGACGGCCCCGGCGATCACAGGATCGCCGGGGCTTTTGTTCTTTCGGGGGTCCCGGGGGGATGCACGGAGACGCCCCACCGGTCGGCCGGCGGAGGCGCTTGCCAGATGCGGGCATTCCACGTATAGTGAGACTGTTTCACCCCGCGTTGCAGGAGATGATCATGCGTGCTGCCTTCTCGCTCCGGCTGGTGGCCGGCCTTGCTCTCGTCACCCTGACGTTGCCTGCCGGGCTGGCCGGCGCACAGACGGCTCACTTCCTCACCGTCAATACCACGGCGGACAGTCCCACGGTTTGCGGCGCCACGGGCCCGTGCAGCCTCCGAGGAGCCGTGACCTACGCAAACAACCATCCCGCCGACATCACGAATGTCGCGGTGCGGGCCGGGACATACGACCTCAGCTCGCCGCTCACGATCACTCTCGATCAGGGCGGGAAGCTCAACCTCAATGGGGCGAGCCAGACACGCACGATCGTCACCAGCGGCTGCAATCTCTGCGGCAACCACAAGGACGTGATTATCAACTCCGGGTCGGTGAGCATGCGGAGTATGAGCGTGGAGGGAGGCGATGCTCCGGTTGAGGGGAACCTCGCCGGCAACGGCGGCGCTATCGATCAGGAAGGGGGCACGCTTTCCCTCTCCAGCGTGACGCTCAGCGGCAACATGGCGAACGACCACGGCGGCGCGCTGTACCTCGCGCCCACCGGGCAGGATACTCTCACCGCCGTGAAAATTGACAACAACTATGCCTCGAACGGGGGCGGCATCTTCCTGGATACGGGCGGTCTCACCGTGACGAACGGCGAGATGGGGCACAACTTCGCCTGCGCTCCCATGACTGGTCCTTCCGGCATGCCCATGTGCATGCCTGCCGGCCAGGGGATGGAGGGCCTCTACTACGGCGGCGCGATCTTCAATTACGGCGCCACCCTCACCATCACGAACACTACCATTGACAACAACACGGCCGAGGCGAACGGCTTTGGCGGCGGCATCGAGAATGAAGGATCGATCGACATCAACCGCAGCGTGCTCACCGGCAACGCGGCCTACTACCAGGATTGCGGCGGGGTCGGCGGCGGGATGGACGATCGCGAGTCCAGCCCTCCGAGCGTGAGCGAGATCACCAACACGACGATCAAGGCGAACTTCGCCGGCAACCTGGGCGGAGGCGTTTTCGAAGGAATGTCGCTGACCCTGTCGAACGATCGCATCATCAACAATCAGGCCGGGGGTCTCGAGTCGGGGGGCACCCAGGCGTCAGAAGTGAGGAAGCAGGTTCTGGAGGATGCGGTAAACGGCGCCGGCGGCGGGATCTACGGAGCCGGCAATGTAATCGGCAGCGGCAGCGTCGTGCCGGATTCGATAACGACGGGCCTCACACACATCACCGACACCGCCAGCTACATCTCGGGCAATGTGGCCGTGCAAAGCGACAATACCATCGGCGGCACCGACAGCGACTGTGCCTCGAGGGGCGGCGGTCTCTATCTCACCGGTTACGCCATCGGCAGCTTTAGCCAGACGCGGCTCATCAGCAACGCGGCCAACTGCGGCGGGGGCTCGTATCAGATTCCGGACCAGTTCATCACGCCGGTCCCTCAGCTGACCTTCAGTAACAACAGCGAGCTGTACCAGAACAAGGCGGCTGATGACGGCGGCGCGATGTACCTGGCCGACGAGATCTGCAATAACGATACATACCTCACGCTCTTCAACACGCGAGCCGTCGACAACACGGCAGGGGCGGCGAATGGTGGCGGCGGCCTGTACGACCAGGGCACGGGAGGATACCAGATCTCCGGCTACGGCGGTATTACGGGCAACCACCCCAACAACATCACGACCGCGGGCGGCTGCTTCGGGTAACCCACACCCGTGAGCGCGCCCACGGCACAAGAGTGAAGCCGGAAATGTAGCTCGGGGCTCTGTCCCCGTGGCCGAGCGAAGCGAGGCGCCTCACGCGTGCATCCGGAGTCGCCGGCCCCCTACGATGCGGTTCGAGCGCCTTCGTGCGAAGGCGCGCAGCGCCGGCTCTGCGACGTGTGGAGCGCCGGATCGTGGCGAGGGTGCTCAATGCGAAGCGTAAGCGAGCGCGTGTGCACGCACGGGCGGGCGTGGTCGCTATCGGGCAGCCGGCGCAGGAGCTAGCCGGCCTACGGCCGGCGCTACGCGAGACGTAGCTCAGGGCTCTGTCCCCATGGCGCGCAACGTAGCGGCACGAACTCGGTGCAAGAGCGCACGAACGTCGGGGTCCAGGGCCGGTCTGTGGGTTCCGAAAACACGCCCTATTGACACTTGCCATGCAGCCGCAAGTGCCCTACGATAGAACGATAACGCAGTATAAGGTTGGAGGAGTTCATGCACCTGTCATCGCGGCTCCGTCCCCCGCTCCGGCTGTTCGCCGGAATCGCCCTACTCGGTCTCGGCGTCCCCGCCGGGCTGGTCTCGCAAGCCGGCGCGGCGCATGCCCAGGCGCCCGTTTACCTGACGGTGAATACCACGGCCGACAATCTCGTGGGGGATTGCACGCCATCCGGAAGCCCGTGCAGCCTGCGGGAGGCCGTGCAGTACTTCATCGAGCATTCCGGCGATACCGTCAACGTCTACATCCCATCCGGGACGTACCACCTGACTTCGGCGCTCAATGTCAGTGGTTACGCCAACGGGACGCTGAATCTGAACGGTGCCAGCGAGAGTCGCGTGGTGATCGACGCGCAGGGGACCAGCCGCGCGTTTGTGATTTCCGGCAGCATCAGCGTAACCATGCGTAACCTCACCATCGAGAACGGCTATGTCAGCGCCAACAACGGCGGCGGCATCCAGCAGAATGGTGCGGCGCTGTCGCTGACCAGCGTGACCGTCACCGGCAGCGTCGCCTACAACGGCAACGGCGGAGGCATGTTCCTCGCGCCTGCAAATACCGACACCCTGACCGCCGTAACCGTCGATGGGAACGGAGCAACGAACGGGGGCGGCATCTACGTCGCGAGCGGGACCGTCGACATGGCCGGCGGGACGGTGGAGAACAACATCGCGTGTACCGCGGTTGTCGGTGGCAACAACATCGGCTGCATCCCCAACGGCGCGGCCTCTAAGGGAGGCGGCATCCAGAACGGCGCAAAGCTCAACATCACGAGCGCCACGATTAAAGACAACTGGGCGGGTCTCCCGGGATACGGGAACGGCTACGGAGCGGGGATCGAGAACGAGGGCACGCTGACCGTGGACAAGAGCACCATTAGCGGGAACGACGCGTTCGACGGAACCTCGTCGGGCCACGGGGGCGGCGTCGAGAATAACGGGTCGGCGGTGAGCGCCTCTATCTCCGACTCGACCATCGAGTCGAACTTCGCGGGGCAAAGTGGCGGCGGGATCTACAGCGCTGCCCCTCTCACCACCTTCAACGATCGGATCCTCAACAACCAGGCCGGGGGGTGTCCTTCCGGCATTGCCTGCTCTTTCTCCGGCTGTGCGACAATCACCGACATCTGCCTGACGACGGATGTGCCGGCGACCGTGGCCAACGGCTATGGCGGTGGCATCGACATGGCCACCGGATCGGCCACCGAGAGGGCTAGCTACATCTCGGGGAACGTGGCGGTCGATTCGAACGCCAGCCTCGCCGGTACGTATTGCGG